>ONMK01000150.1 GCA_900318905.1 uncultured Eubacteriales bacterium
AGAAGCTCGATCTATAACGCAGGTCTGCCGTGGGAGCTGGGACTTGCCGAAGCTCACCAGACCTTGATATTAAACGGTCTGCGCGACAAGGTAGTTATCGAAACCGACGGCAAGCTTATGACAGGCAGAGATGTTGCTATCGCAGCTATTTTCGGCGCTGAGGAGTTCGGCTTTGCCACCGCTCCGCTGGTTACCCTCGGCTGCGCCATGATGCGCGTCTGCAACCTCGACTCCTGTCCCTTCGGCGTGGCTACTCAGAACCCCGAGCTGAGAAAGCGCTTCAAAGGCAAGCCCGAATATGTGATGAACTTCATGCTGTTTATTGCGCAGGAGCTCAGAGAATACATGTCAAAGCTCGGCGTGCGCACGGTCGACGAGCTTGTCGGCAGAACCGATCTGCTCAGGCGCAACGATAAGGAAAGCAAGATAGATCTGTCGCTCCTGCTCAATACCGGTTTTGCGGGAGAGAAAATTTCATACACAAATAAAAACAAATTCGATTTCAAGCTTGGCGAAACCCTTGATGAAAAGGTCATCGAAAAGAAGCTCAAAAAGGCTAAGACAATTGAAATCGACATCAAAAATACCGACCGTTCGCTCGGCACCGCCTTCGGTTCGGAAATCACCAAGCGATACGGCGATACCCTCTCCGACGATGCTTACAGAATCGTTTGCAACGGCTCGGGCGGTCAGAGCTTCGGCGCGTTTATCCCTAACGGCTTGACAATGGAGCTGCGCGGCGACTCAAACGACTATTTCGGCAAGGGCTTATCCGGCGGAAAGCTGATTATACGGCGCAACAAGCGGCAAAGCTTTCATCAACGGAGTTGCCGGAGAACGCTTCTGCGTGCGCAACTCGGGCGCCACGGCGGTCGTTGAGGGCGTGGGCGAACACGGCTGTGAGTACATGACGGGCGGAAAGGTCGTCATTCTCGGCAGAACAGGCAAAAACTTTGCCGCGGGAATGTCGGGCGGCGTTGCGTACGTGCTTGACGAGCACCACCATCTCTATAAGCGCCTTAACAAAGAGCTGGTCGAATGCGGAGAAGTCACCGAGCAGCGCGATATCGACGAATTAAAGGCGCTCATTACAGAGCATGTTGCCGCGACAAACAGCGAAAAAGGCAAAAGAGTTTTGAGCAATTATGAAGAATATCTGCCCCTGTTTAAAAAGGTTATCCCGCACGACTACAAGATAATCGTTGACGCCATCGAAGAAAATGAGCGCAGCGGAATGAACGCCGAACAGTCACGCATTGAAGCGTTTTATCAGTTGATCCACACAAAGGAGGAAATGGAATAATGAGCAACCCCTTTGGATTTATGGAAGTTGAAAGGCAGGACGCACCCGCCGCTTCCGCTTTGGAACGTATAAAAGATTTTAATGAATTCCATACGCCGCTCTCTTTGCAGGAGCAAAAGAAACAGGGTGAACGCTGTATGCACTGCGGTGTGCCGTTCTGCCAGTCGGGAATGAAGCTGAGCGGCATGATATCGGGCTGTCCGCTAAACAATTTAATTCCCGAGTGGAATTATCTTGTCAGCATCGGCGCATGGAAGCAGGCGTATGACAGATTGACATTAACCAATCCCTTTCCTGAATTTACCTCGCGCGTTTGTCCCGCGCTGTGCGAAAAGGCGTGCACCTGCGGGGCAAACGGTGAGGCGGTAACAACAAGGGCTAACGAATACAGCATTATCGAAACCGCTTATCTTGAGGGTTACGCCCGTCCGAATCCGCCAAAGGTGCGCACAGGCAAAAAAGTTGCCGTCATCGGCTCTGGTCCCTCGGGGCTTGCGGCGGCGCAAATGCTCAACCGACGCGGCCACAGTGTAACAGTGTTTGAAAGAAGTGACCGCCCGGGCGGACTGCTGATGTACGGAATCCCAAACATGAAGCTTGAAAAACAGATAATCGAGCGCAAGCTCACCATCATGAGCGAGGAAGGCGTTACCTTCGTCACCAACACCGACGCCGGCAAGGATATTTCTGTAAAGGAATTAAAAAAGAACTTCGACAGCATAATTCTTGC
>ONMK01000148.1 GCA_900318905.1 uncultured Eubacteriales bacterium
TCGCCGTTCTGAATGACTATTTTTGCCATGCCGCCCGTGGCGCACAAGCCGCTGAGCTTCAGCAGATCCTGCAAACGGATAAATTCACTGTCTATTTTGATTTTTTCAGCCTTCATTTGCGAGCCTCACGGGTACGACTATACTTAAAAAGCTGTCGCCCTTCACGGGTTTTATAACGATGGGAGAAACAGGACCGTTTAGTACAAGCTTCACCTCGTCGGTGTCGGTGTTTTTAAGCGCTTCAAGCATATAGCGGTTGTTGAAGCCTATCTCAACATTGTCGCCGATGATCGGTACCGAAATCACGTCGTTTGCCCTTCCAACAGAGGAAGCGCAGGACAGGCGGATCTCATCCTCGGCAAACTTACATCTTACGGGGCTTTGGATTTTTTCGCTGTTGAGCAGCGACATTCTCTCGACTGATTCGATCATAAGACGGGTTTTGATCACCAGTGTGGTTTTTTCGCTTGCGGGAATCGTAGCCTTGTAATCGAGAAAGGTGCCCTCTATCAACCTTGAAATAACGCTGTAGGTTTTTATTTTGAATGTGATGTGGCGCTGACCGACTATGATATCCACGTTTGAATCATCGTCGTTTACAAGCTTCAGCACCTCAAGCTGGGTTTTGCCGGGAACGACAAACGAGGTCTCGCTTTCGCTCTCAACGCTTTCGCTGCGGATAGCCATGCGGAAGCCGTCGATAGCAACTATTTTAAGCACGCCGCCCGAAATCTCATACAGCGAACCGGTATAGATTGGCTTGGCGGTGTTGTCGCTGACAGCGTAAACGGTCTGACGGATCATATCGCGCATCACCTTTGAGTTTACGCTGATCCCGTCAGTCTGCTGAAAGGTGGGCAGGTCGGGATATTCAACCGATGGCATTCCCACTATCTGGTAATCAGCCTTGCCGCAGGTTATGTATGTGACCATTCTGTCATCGGTTTCTACGCTGACTATCTCTTCGGGGAGCCTGCGGACGATATCAAGCAGAAGCTTCGCGCCGAGTACTATCTCGCCTTCCTTAACAACTCTCGCCTCAATATCCGTGGTTATTCCGATTTCAAGGTTGTAACCCGAAATATTCAGGTTATCGTTGTATGCCTTTATCAAAACACCTTCCAAAGCGGGAATCGTAGCTTTGGTTGAAACGGCTCTTGACACATTTGAAACCGCTGTCGCCAAATCTGTTCGTAAACATGTAAATTTCAAGGTGTAACGCTCTCCTGTCTTATTCTTTAATTATATATTTATTAGTTATAGTAGAGGGTGTGGAAATATTTAAAACGCCGTTTTTTGGCTTATTTAAAGCGTTTTTTAATCAACACGGGCTTATGGAACATCTCTTAATGATTGTTGAGACAAATACTAACATTTTTCCTTGTTTTAACAGGCGCATAAACATATTTTATAATTCTCTCAATATCTTTCATTTTGTTATAAATCAATTATATGTTGAGAGTTGTTAAAATTTAGAATATTTTATAAGGCTGTCGCCGCGCAAAACAGAGCATTTTTAAAAGAAACCGCTGTGCTTTTCCCCACCGTTGATGAATATAAAACAATAAACAAACGTTGTCAAAGGCGGGCATGGGTGCAGCGTCATACAGTTAATTATTATGAAACTGCCATGTTTGACCCCGCCGTTGATGAACATTAGGTAATGATAGTACGTTTCAAAAGGCGGACTGTATGCAGCATCATGCTGCCTGCTTAGCGATCCCTGATGTTTTTGATTATGTCGTCGATAAGCTCTTTTACCTTTTGATCGGTCGCGATCTGCTTTTGAACCTTTTGCAGGGAGTAGATTATTGTGGAGTAATGTCTGCCTCCGAACTCCTCGCCTATGTTGACCATTGAAAGAGATGTGATTTCTCTCGTTATGTAAATAGCTATGCGGCGGGCGTTGCTGATATTTGCACTCTTGTTCTTTTGAGAGCGGATCTCTTCAGCCGAGACGCCGAAGGTGCGCGCAACCTCGTCGATAACTCTTTCCACTGTCACCTCGGGGGGAACGTCGTTGTTGAGTATGTCGG
>ONMK01000147.1 GCA_900318905.1 uncultured Eubacteriales bacterium
GGACGTTATCAAGCGCGATGAGCAGGCAGGGCTTGTTGTATCGCCGATTTACCCCGACGACCCCAACTGGAGCTTTGAGAAGGTTCACGACTACTGCTATCAGCGCGGCTTTACTATTTACCCCGGCAAAATCAACTCCACCAATACATTCAGGCTTTGCGCTTTGGGCGCTATTGACGAGGCTGATATCCGCGACTTCTTTGTTGTATTCAAAGAGGCGCTCGAAAGCTGCGGCGTCACCGTCCCCGTAAAGTATAATGACTGATATAGGAGAAACCCATGAAAGTTGAAAAATTATTGGAAATAATCGGCTCGGACTTTTACACGGGCGTGCCCGACAGCCAGCTAAAGGCGCTCTGCGATTACCTTATGAACACCTACGGAATCGACCGCAATCACCATGTAATAGCGGCTAACGAGGGCAACTGCACCGCTCTTGCGGCGGGCTATCACCTCGCCACCGGCAAGGTTCCGGTTGTTTATATGCAGAACAGCGGCGAGGGCAACATAATCAATCCCGTAGCCTCGCTTTTGAATGATAAGGTCTACGCTATCCCTATGGTGTTTATCGTCGGCTGGCGCGGCGAGCCGGGCGTTCACGACGAGCCCCAGCATATCTATCAGGGCGAGGTAACCGTAAAGCTGCTTGAGGATATGGAAATCAGCACGTTTATTATAGGCAAGGACACCTCCGACTATGAAGCACAGACCGCGATGGACGGCTTTAAAGAGCTTCTCGCTCAGGGCAAAAACGTTGCATTTGTCATCCGCAAGGGCGCGCTTGAGTACGGCGAAAAGGTCGTGTATAAAAACGATAACTCCATGACGCGCGAGGAGATAATCCGCCATATAGTTAAGGTCAGCGGCGAGGACCCCATAGTTTCCACCACCGGCAAGGCGAGCCGCGAGCTGTTCGAGATACGCGAGCAGAACTCTCAGAGCCACAAGTACGACTTCCTCACTGTAGGCTCAATGGGGCACAGCTCATCAATAGCTCTGGGCGTGGCGTTCAATAAGCCCGACACAAAGATTTGGTGCGTTGACGGCGACGGCGCTGTGCTAATGCACATGGGCGCTATGGCTGTGCTGGGCGCTAATTCTCCCGAAAATCTTGTTCACATCGTGATAAACAACGGCGCTCACGAAACCGTAGGCGGAATGCCCACCGTGGCGGCAGGCATTGACGTTGTGGCTATAGCCAAGGCGTGCGGCTACAAAAACGCCGTAAGCGTTGACAGCTTTGACGCCCTTGATTCGGCGCTCAAGGCGGCCAAGGAGCGCAATGAGCTGAGCCTTATCGAAGTGAAGTGCTCAATAGGCGCGCGCGCCGATTTGGGCAGACCTACGATATCCTCAATCAAGAACAAGGAAAACTTCATGGGCTATCTTGCCGAAATCTAAATGAACAGCAAAGGCTCCGGGTAATTCCGGAGCTTTTTTTGCTTGAAAATAAAAAATCTGAACATAATTTCAACAAACATATTGCAATTTATATAAATAAGTGCTAATATATAATTGAATATCTGTTATTGTGATATGAATAAATAACAGAAAACCCTGTAAGGGATTATTTAAAGAAAAGAGGTATCATAATGAAATCAAAGGTCAGAAGAATACTTGCAATCATGCTGACGCTTGTTATGCTCGCGTCGTGCGTAGCCGCCTTTCCGCTGAACGCTCAGGCGTTTGACAACGACGTAAAGTCGGGCGTAGTCGCAATTGTTTTCTATCTTAAAGGCGCAGGTCTGTACATTACCGACGGAAGCCAGTACCAGCAGATCCAGCAGATAGGCGATACCGAGTTTTCGGGCGGCACGGGCTTCTTTATCGGCGAGGAAAAGGAAAACCCGCAGTATATCGTAACAAACGAGCATGTTGTAGACAGCTATATCAAGGTCGGCGAGGGCAAAAGCTTTTTGACTCCGCTCGGCACGACCTATCAGAATTATCCCGTATATCTGGGCGCCGAGTCCAGCGAGCTTCGCGTTTACTATGATAAAAACGATTACGAAACCGCGTTTGTAGACAGCTACGGCGACAGCGAAAAGGTCGATAT
>ONMK01000142.1 GCA_900318905.1 uncultured Eubacteriales bacterium
ATTCGTAGGGGCGACCCTTGCGGTTGCCCGAGGAACGGGCACATTTTTTCCGTAAAGTGTATTGTTTTCGCGATGAAGCTCGCTTTTGGTTCAGCGCACCAAGCTTTTTGAGCAAAGAAAACTTCGCTCACGTCTTCGGGAGGCGGCAAGCACCTCCCCTACAAATGTAACGGAAATATTTAATATATGCAGAACCCTTGCCGAAAAATAATTCCGAATTCCGCATTCCGAATTCCGCATTCTTCAGTTGCGCCGTTATACCGACCTTTCCCACAAGCCGATTTCTCCAAAGGCGCGCCGGATGGAACGTCACGTTCCTCACAGGTTGCTGCTTGTTTCAAACCTTTTTCTCAGCTGCTTCAGCGCCTTTGTTTCAATGCGCGATACATACGAGCGGCTAATATTCAAAAGCTTTGCTACGTTCTTCTGCGTCATCGGCTCGTTGCCGTTAAGACCGTATCTCAGCACGATAACTGTTTTTTCGCGCTCGGTAAGTTCCTCGTTTATGAACTTGCCGAGCTTTTGCGTGTTCAGCTTTTTGTCAAGGTCGTCAAGGATATGGTCGTCGACCGCCATAATATCGAGCAGCGTCAGCGGATTGCCGTCCTTGTCGGTGTCAATCGTTTCGTTCAGCGAGATGTCCTGAGCGGTCTTTTTGCCGGCTCTAAAGTGCATCAATATCTCGTTTTCAATGCAGCGGCTGGCGTATGAGCTGAGGCGGATGTTTTTGTCGGGGTTGAACGTATCGACCGCCTTGATAAGCCCTATCGTGCCTATCGATACCAAATCGTCCTGCTCGTTCTGCTTGCCGTAATACTTCTTGATTATGTGCGCCACAAGCCGCAGGTTGTGCTCAACAAGAATGTTGCGCGCGTTTCGGTCGCCGTTTTTCATTCTAAGCAGGTACTCGCGTTCCTTTTTTTCCGGCAAAGGCTTCGGGAACGAGCCGCTTCCGCAGACATGAAGCACAAAAAAGCAGACGTACTGCCCAAGCAGAGCCAATAAATCAAACATAACATCACCCGTAAAAGTTTATTCAGCCCACTTGCGGATAATGCGTTTTTCGGCTATAATCGTAATGAAAGGAATGATTTTATGAAAAAGCTTATTTCGTGGAATGTAAACGGGCTTCGCGCCTGTGTCAATAAGGGCTTCGAGGATTTCTTCAGGGAGATCGGCGCGGATGTTTTCTGCATTCAGGAGACAAAGCTGCAGCAGGGGCAGATCGAGCTTGAGCTTGACGGCTATTATCAGTACTGGAACTATGCCGAGAAGAAGGGCTATTCGGGCACGGCTATGTTTTGCAAGACGCAGCCGCTGAGCGTCGCTTACGGAATCGGCATAGAGGAGCACGACAAAGAGGGCAGAGTCATAACCGCCGAGTTTGAGAACTGCTTTGTGGTGACCTGCTATACGCCCAATTCTCAAAACGAGCTGCGCCGCCTTGATTACCGCATGGAGTGGGAGGACGCTTTTCTGAGCTATCTAAAGGCTCTTGACGAAAAGAAGCCCGTTATCCTCTGCGGCGATTTAAACGTTGCCCATGAGGAAATCGACCTTAAAAACCCGAAAACAAACCGCAAAAACGCGGGCTTTACCGACGAGGAGCGCGCTAAAATGACAGCCCTGCTCTCAAACGGCTTTACCGATACCTACAGGTATTTTTATCCCGATACCGAGGGCGTGTACTCCTGGTGGTCGTACCGCTTCAAGGCGCGCGAGAAGAACGCGGGCTGGCGCATTGACTATTTCATAACCTCAAAGTCGCTCGACAGCAAGCTTGTGTCCGCCGATATACATACTCAGGTGTTCGGCTCCGACCACTGCCCGGTCGAGCTGGAAATAGATATTTAGCGGCAGCGTGACGCTGCACCCGGCGCGCCTTTGGAAAACTTGTAATAATATAAACGTTTCTGCAACGGCGCAACATAAATCGCGGGAACAGAAGTTTTCTGTAGCGCAAACGTCTGATTCGCGTACTGGGTGCAGCGTCACGCTGCCTCGCGGGAACGGAAGTTTTGTTTATTGAAAACGTCTGATTCGCGTACTGTCCGTCGCGTCACGCGACCGGCGCAACATAAATCGCGGGAACGGAAGTTTTGTTTATTGCAAACGTCTGATTCGCGTACTGGGTGCAGCGTCACGCTGCCTCGCGGGAACGGAAGGTTTGTTAATTGCATACGTTTGATTCGCGAATTGGGTCAAGCGTCACGCTTGCGCGTACTGTCCGTCGCGTCACGCGACCGGC
>ONMK01000139.1 GCA_900318905.1 uncultured Eubacteriales bacterium
TATTCTCCTATCCTATTGATATTGATTCAAGAGGCAAACGTGAGTGCTTGTCGCCTGACGACGGCAAAGCGGCGTATATCAACGTAAGTCCTCCTACTCGTCCGAAAAACATCAACGCCATAAGAATTATCTTTGAAAGCAGATGGAGCTTGGTGGTGATACCGAGCGTAAGCCCTACCGTGCCGATTCCCGAGCTTGTTTCAAAAAGGCAGGTCAGCAGCGGCAGGTTCTCGGTAATGCTGATTACAGCGCCGCTCACTATCGTCAGCGCTATGTACATAAACAGAACAGCGCCCGCGTTTCTTACCGATTCGTCGGATATTCTTCTTTTAAAGCACTGAACATCCTTTTTCCTGCTGAATACCGTTACAGCCGACAAAAACAGCACGGCAAAGGTAACGGTTTTCATTCCTCCGGCAGTAGAGCCCGGGGAACCGCCTATTAGCATAAGGATTATCATAACGGCAACGCCGGAATCGCTCATCAATGAAAGATCCTGCGAATTAAAGCCTGCCGTCCTTGTAGTAACCGATTGAAAAAATGAGCTTGTGATCCTTTCGGAAAAACCCAAATTGCTGTATTCGCAGAAGAAAAAGTAAAGCGCCGGCAGAAAAATAAGCAGAGCCGTTGTGAACAACACGATTTTTGTCTGCAGAGAATAGCGCTTGAAGTGAAAGGTGTTCTTTTTCAGATCGCCCCATACCAAAAATCCGATGCCGCCCGCAATGATCAGCAGCATAATAACACAGTTGAAATATACATTGTCGCTATAGGTCGTAATGGATGAGAACTTTCCGCGGCTTCCCAACAGGTCAAAGCCTGCGTTGCAGAACGCCGAAATCGAGTGAAACACCGAATACCAAATGCCCTTTGCCAAGCCGAAATCGCTGTAAAACACAGGGAAAAGCAGCATCCGCTGTACTGCACCATACCCCCTATGTTGTGTGCCGATACCGACTCCTGCATAGTGCTTCTGTGCCATAAGCCGATCTTCATGCCGGAAGCCCTCATAACGGTCAATCCTATAGTAATAACGCCCATTCCGCCGATTTGGATAAGCGTAATTATTACGCACTGCCCGAAAAACGACCAATAGGTCGCGGTATCCTGAACAACAAGCCCCGTTACGCAGGTAGCCGAGGTCGCCGTAAACAGCGCGTCCGAAAACCGTGTGAAACCGTGCCCGTCGGATGAGATAGGCAGCATAAGCAGAATGGTTCCGAGCATTATCAGCGCGAAAAAGCTTAAAATAATGATTTGAAAGGAAGACATGTTTTTCCGTTTAAATAATAAACGCATTATAACACCTCTTAAATATGATTATCTTAAAAAAGCCTGTGTTCTCCGCGCTTTTTTAGTGTGCGCACGAGGTCATAAGCGGCAAAAAGCGCCTGTGATTTCTTGCGCGTTTCCGCTGATTTGCCGATTATTATAGCACCGGCATATTGGATTGTCAAGCACCGATCCGCTTTTTGTACCGGTAAATCAAACCCCGCGATTATTGCGTGCTCAAATACCTCTTTGCGGAACTGCCACAATTGCCCGGCATATTCCGGTGTTGCTTCAATCAATTTTATATCAGTCATTGTCTTTCCTCAAGTAATAATTTTTGTCTAATACTAATTTCCATTAAAACGCTTTAATACAGATGTTAGCGGAAAATTCAGCAGAACAAGGCGGAGGACGCAGGAATCCTGACGGATTCCGAGGACTTCTCTATGCGCCGTATAAAACAGAAAAAATCTTTATTGCTGCTTGCGGATAACGCCTGTGATTATTCTTCCGCAGTAGCGGCAGCTGTAGTTTTCCGTTACAGCTCCAACTATCGGCGCGCCGCAGCCCGGGCAGCGGTCTTTTACGATCTGTTTGGCGAGCGCGATACACAGCTCGCCGCCGTGTTTTTCGGGCGTACAGCCGCGAAGATAGCCCTCCTTTATAGCCTTGACTATGTGCTTATACCGCGTTTCGGGCGTTACGGAGCTGAAAGGATACTTCGCCTTTTGCATCTGGTCGTACTCCTGCAGGTTTAAAAAAGGCTTCGGCCATTGCGCAAACTCCCGGGCGTAACCCTGAGCGGCTTCGAGGTTAAATATACGGCTAAAGGTTATAGGAACCGTCAGAACGATCGCCGCTAAGGCAAACGCGAAAAAGATAATAGCGTTCAGAAGCCCCGACTGGAACAAATCATAAGAAGTAATACTGCTGCTGAACATATCCCTGAAATACGGCTCGTTGTCATAATTATTCACCATAGTCAAGAACACAATGAGAAAGATCAGAAAGAAGAACAGCTCAATGCCGAAAATGACGGCATAAGATATCCGCTTTGACTGAAGCGGAGAAGCCTCGTAATAAAAAGGTGCATTTGGCTTGCGGTTCACGTTGTCGTTGATAAAATAAACGCGCTGACCCGATACGACCTGCGCGGTCAGGTCGGAGCTGCCGCAATACGGGCACCTGCCCTCAAAATACACGCGCTTTTGCATCCAACCGCCGCAGTTGCGGCAGGAGCAGGTGACGGTCTTGCTGTAGAGCTCGATGATTTCGGGGTAACGATAATTTTTGGTTTGGATGATCCTGAAGTTTTGCATATACAGCGGGCGCAGCAGTCCGATCCGGCTTTTAATCTGCGCGGGCGTTTTTCCCGTTATCTCCGCAAGCTCCGTGAAATCGACATATCCGTTAAGATCGCCTTCAAAATATCCCGAAAAAAACACTGCGTCGTTTATCAGTTTGCGCGATATTCTGGAATAAGCGATCATCAGCACTCCGATATGGAAAAAGATGATCGAGCCCAAAAAGCTGCCCGCGCGAACGATCATTGACCAGTTGCCGGAATACCCGACGATCAGCTGCGTCATAGCGGAAAAGGAACCCGCCGTTAAGGCAACGCCAATAATCAGCAATATTATATTTTTGACTTTTAAAAACTGAATCAATCCGTTCTTTAAATACATAATTCTACCTCAATCGCTTCATTTCACAAGTTCGCTGACAAACCCGGTATCCCTCGCGGTCAGCTCTACCCACACGGGGCTGAAGCCGCTCTTTATCGCGTTGCGGGCTGATTTGATATTCGACCACGCGGCGCAGTAAAACGGCACCTTGCCAAGCTTTAATATATTATACACAGCGCCGTTGACGGTCATATTTTCTATTTTTACCTTCAATCTTCCGCGTCACTTCTCTTTATTTTCAACATTTCACAGTTTTATAAAACCTTATCTGTATTCTATCATAATTCCCAACATATAACAACACCCTTGCCGCAAAAAGCGCGCAAGGATGTGTACCTTATTATTATTTATAATACTGCGAAATATCATATTCAGCCAGATATTGCTGAATGATGGTTGCGTCCTTAATTGTCAGGGCTTTGTCCTTGTCGAAGTCGCCGTTGCGCGTGGGAAGAGGATAAGCGCGCTCAGTTTCGCTCAAAATCCGCTGAAGGCAGGTAACGTCATCGATATCAACATATCCGTCCATATCGACGTCGCCCATTCTAAGGCCTTTTACAGAGCCGCGGTTCTTTCCGCCGCCGCCGCCCGTAGTAAGACCGCCGTTTGAAACAATGTTATAGCCGAATGACGTGGAATACGTCAAACGGTGTTCGGGGTTTCTGCTGACAAGGATTTCGACCTCGCCGTTTTTGTCGGGAGTAGCGCAGGTTATCGCGGCTCCGCTTTCAAAAAACAGCGCCGAATAAAACTTGTCGCCGTTTGATTCAAACTGCTCGGTAAAGCGGTAAGTTATATTCTTTTTCAGCACGGAATTGTATTGGGTAACAGAGCCGTCCTTGTTAAACTCATCGACAAAATCGGAAATCTTTACCCTGATAACGTCGTATTTACCGCCTGTGTTTTCATAGGTGAAGCTTCCGCCTCCGCCGCTTCCGCTGCCGCAGCCCATCAT
>ONMK01000136.1 GCA_900318905.1 uncultured Eubacteriales bacterium
TGGATATGGGCGTTATCCCCGGCGCGGAGATCTCCGTGGTAAAGTACGCTCCCTTGGGAGACCCTGTGGAGCTGTTAATTCACGGCTACAAGCTCACGCTACGAATTGACGACGCGGATAAAATCGAGGTTGAGCCTGTCGATAAAAAGGCGGAGGCTCCAAAGCCTAAAAAGAAGCATAAAAAAGCCGCTCACCCGGGACTTGGCGAAGGCGGAAGGTTCCACGAAAAAGGCAGCGAAAATCCTCTCCCCGACGGCACTCAGCTCACCTTTGCGCTTGTCGGCAACCAAAACTGCGGAAAGACAACTTTGTTCAACCAGCTGACCGGAGCTAACCAGCACGTCGGCAACTTCCCGGGAGTTACCGTAGACCGCAAGGACGGCGTAATTAAAGGTCATCCCGATACGCTTGTTACCGACCTGCCGGGAATTTACTCGATGTCGCCGTATTCGAGCGAGGAAATCGTATCGCGCAACTTTGTGCTTGAAGAAAAGCCAAAGGCGATTATAAATATTGTGGACTCAACAAACATCGAGCGCAACCTGTACCTGACGATGCAGCTGCTCGAGATGGACGTGCCGATGGTAGTAGCGCTCAATATGATGGACGAGCTGACCTCAAACGGCGGTTCAATCGACGTAAACGAGATGGAGCTGCGGCTCGGCGTGCCTGTAGTGCCGATTTCCGCAGCAAAGAACGAGGGCGTTGACGAGCTTGTGCGCCACGCCGTGCACATCGCTCATTATCAGGAAAAGCCCGTACCGCAGGACTACTGCGACTCATCCCATAACGGCGGCGCGGTTCACCGCTGCCTGCACGGAATAAGCCACCTGATTGAGGACCACGCGAAGAAGGCAGGTATCCCCCAGCGCTTTGCCGCGAGCAAGGTGATTGAAGGCGACGGGCTGATTATTAAGGCGCTTAAGCTCGAACAAAACGAGCTTGAAATGATAGAGCACATTGTTTTGCAGATGGAAAAGGAACGCGGACTTGACCGCTCGGCGGCGATTGCGGATATGCGCTTCGGGTTTATCGAGAGGGTATGCTCCGCGGCTGTGACCAAGCCGAGCGTGAGCAGGGAAAGCCTGCGTTCGGAGAAAATCGACAAAATCCTGACCGGCAAATACACCGCCGTGCCGATGTTCATTTTGATTATGGGCTTGGTGTTTTTCCTGACGTTCAGCGTAATCGGCGGAAATTTGCAAAAGCTGCTGGGCTTGGGCGTTGACAATCTGACAAGCGTTGTTGACTCGGCGCTGACAAGCGCAGGCGTAAACGACGTAATCCACGGGCTTGTAATCGAAGGAATTTTCAAGGGCGTGGGAAGCGTGCTGAGCTTTTTGCCGATAATCGTGACGCTGTTTTTGTTCCTGTCACTGCTCGAGGACAGCGGATATATCGCGCGTGTGGCGTTTTTTATGGACAAGGCTCTGCGAAAAATCGGACTATCGGGCAGGAGCATTGTGCCGATGTTAATCGGCTTCGGCTGTACCGTTCCTGCGGTTATGTCAACCCGAACCCTGCCGAGTGAGCGCGACAGAAAGATGACGATTTTGCTCACGCCGTTTATGAGCTGTTCGGCAAAAATGCCGATATATGCGTTTTTTGTAGACGCATTTTTTCCGAAATACAAGTGGCTGATTATGCTCGGCTTGTACATTCTCGGAATTTTAATCGGGATCGGAATGGCGCTGATTTTCAAAAGCACGCTGTTCAAGGGCGGCGCAGTGCCGTTCGTAATGGAGCTGCCAAACTACCGCCTGCCCGGTGTACGCAACGTATCTCAGCTTTTGTGGGAAAAGGCTAAGGACTTCCTTTCAAGGGCGTTCACGGTAATTTTAATCGCGACAATTGTAATTTGGCTGTTGCAGAGCTTTGATTTGCGGTTCAGGCTCGTGAGCGACCCGGGCGAGAGCATACTGGCGAAAATTTCGGGACTGCTCGTGCCCGTGATGAACCCCCTCGGCTTGGGCGACTGGCGGATTTGCACCTCGCTGATAAGCGGATTTATGGCGAAGGAGAGCGTTGTTTCGACCTTCAACGTGCTGTTCGGCAGCAACGTCGGTACAGTGCTCAATTCCGCCTCGGCGGTTTCAATGCTCGTTTTCTCGCTCCTGTACACCCCCTGTGTGGCTTCAATCGCCGCAATCAAGCGCGAGCTCGGAGTGCGCTGGTCGCTGGGAGTAGTGGTTTGGCAGTGCTTTATCGCGTGGATTGCCGCGAGCATTGCACACCTGATTATGATATTGATTACAGGCGGTTAAATGAATATTTTTGACATTTTGATTATCGCGGCAATTGCCGTTGTTGTGATTATCGCGGTGATTGTGATTATAAAAAGAAAAGGCAAGGGCTGCAGCGGCTGCTGTGACGGCTGTTCGGCAAACTGTAAATACAGAGATAAACAATGAAGAAAAAGATAACTCTCGGAATTCTCGCGCACGTGGATTCCGGCAAAACCACCCTGTCCGAGGCTATGCTCTACTGCTCGGGCAGTATTCAGCGGCTGGGCAGGGTTGACCACAAAAATTCATTCCTCGA
>ONMK01000135.1 GCA_900318905.1 uncultured Eubacteriales bacterium
CGTGACAGGAAGCAGGATGCAAACAAGTCTTCCTATCTTTGGTCAGTCAGTATTGATACTTGCTCATTACCTGCTTTTTATTCAGTTTTGAAGGTACTTCAAGCGTCGTTTTTGCGGCGCTTTTATTTTTTGACTAAAACAGCTCCTTTCGGGTAACAATAGACCTGAAAGGAGCTGTTTGTTTTGAAGAAACGTAAACCAATTTTTAACAGCAACAAAAGCAAGCGATATAACGGAATTTTTGACCCCGAGGTTGGCGATATAGAGCTTGACCCCGAGATCGTGTCATCTACCGAGATGACGGGCGCTGTGCCCGCCGCTCGTGAGGATTACGACGAGGACGGTATTGAGGATTACTATTTCAATTAAGCAAAAAATAAGCAAAAACGTTTGCCCCGAACGCGAAAAAGCGCGCGCTCGGGGCGCACGCTTTCTTACATTACTTATTACATCTATATATTACATCTCGGTGACGATTTCGTTTACGGTTTTTCCGGGAGGGATCATCGGCAGAACGTTTGCGTCGGGGCTTATCTGGCAGTCGATTACAACTGTAGTGTTCATGTCGAGAGCCTTTTTCAGTGCAGGTTCGATGTCCTCGCTCTTTGTGATCCTCATTCCCTCAACTCCGAAGGCGTTTGCCAGCTTTACAAAGTCGGTCGCACGGTGCGGATCTGTCTGAGAGAAGCGGTTGCCGTAAAAGAGCTTCTGCCACTGGCGAACCATGCCGAGCACGGTGTTGTTCATTACGAGAACGATAACGGGCAGGCCGTATGATTTCATAGTTACAAGCTCGTTGAGGTTCATGTGGAAGCTGCCGTCGCCGGTAAAGAGGAACACACGCTTGTCGGGGTGCGATACCTGAGCGCCTATCGCCGCGCCCATACCGAAGCCCATTGTGCCCATGCCGCCCGAGGTGAGCAGAGTCCGTTCGTTTTCAAACCTGCCGTACTGAGCTACCCACATCTGGTGCTGTCCAACGTCGGTGGCGATGATGTCGCCGTCGGCTTTGAGCTTATTTACCGCCTCGATGAACTGCTCGGGGAAGGGATATTCGGAATAGGGTTTTGTGGCGTTGTCAAAATGGTGCTTCCATTCGTCGATTTTAGCGAGCCAGACGTTGTGCTCCTGCTGTTCCAAACCCTCTGCAAGAGCCTGTAAAATGAGCTTTGCATCGCCTAAGATATACTCATCGACCTTGACGTTTTTGTTGATTTCGTTTTTGTCGATTTCAAGCTGGACTATCTTTGCCTGCTCACCGAATTTTTCGCGGTCGCCGGCAACGCGGTCGGAAAAACGAGCGCCGCATGCGATGATAAGGTCGCATGCCGCGGTGATCATGCCTGTTTCATAGCCGCCGTGCATACCGATATTGCCTATGCAGAGCGGATGACTTGCCGGCAGACAGCCAAGTCCCATAAGCGAGCAGCAAACGGGAGCGTCGATAAGCTCGGCAAACCGCTTGAATTCCGCGCACGCGTCAGCGCTGATGATTCCGCCTCCTGCGTAAATCATGGGGCGGCGAGCCTTACGGATAAGCGCCTGTACGCGGGCAATGCTGTCGGCGTTGGCGATCACGTCGGGCTGAGGCTGCTCGGGAGCCATGGGCTCAAACTCTGTTACCGTTGAGGTGATGTCTTTGGGAACGTCAACAAGAACGGGCCCCTTTCTTCCTTCGTTTGCAAGCTTGAAAGCTTTGCGCAGCGTGGGAGCCAAGTCCTCGACTTTAGTGATCAAAAAGCTGCCCTTGGTGATTGGCTTTGTGATATTTACGATGTCAACCTCCTGGAAGCTGTCGCGTCCGAGTTGGTCGAGATTTACGTTTGCGGTGATGGCGACCATGGGAATGCTGTCGATATTTGCGGTGGCGATACCCGTTACTATGTTGGTAGCCCCGGGACCGGATGTCGTGATAACAACGCCCGTTTTGCCGGTTGAGCGCGCGTAGCCGTCGGCGGCATGTGAAGCGCCCTGCTCATGGGCGGTCAGTACGTGCTTTATTCTGTCGCTGTATTTGTAGAGCGCGTCATAAGTGTTGAGCGCGGCTCCGCCGGGATAACCGAAAACGGTGTCAACTCCCTGTTCAAGCAAGCACTCGCAAATGATATCCGCACCTGTTAACTTCATTATAATACCCCTTTTTGAGTTGATCTGAAACAATGCTAACCCTTATTTTACCGCATTAAAGCGCTGTTGTCAACATTCAGACGTAAATCTGTCGATCGCAAAAACGGTTTTCTTCGCCGCAAGCTCGCAGAATTTTACAAAATCCATGCCTTTGTTTTCGTCGAGGTCATCGGAAATGGCGCGAAGGATGAGAAACGGCACATTGCAGCAGTAACATACATGTCCTATCGCCGCGCCCTCCATCTCGCAGGCGAAAGCTCCGAAGCGGTCGTTTAGCAGCAGGCGCTTTTTGCGGTCTGAGATGAAAATATCGCCGCTGGCTATGATCCCGCGGACGGTTTTGGTGTCGGGGATATCGGCGCAGACCTTTTCAAGCAGTATAGAGGCTGATTTGTCGCATTCAAAATACATCACCTTGCCGT
>ONMK01000134.1 GCA_900318905.1 uncultured Eubacteriales bacterium
TGCAAAACAATATCAGCTTCGATTACATCATCGGAATTTCCTCGGGCGCACAGGCGGCGCTCAACTTTGTTGCGGGGCAAAGCGAGCGGACTAAAAAAAACATCATCCCTCAAAAAGAGGGCTTTACGGGCGTAGGGCTGAAAAAGATGTTCGGCGGCGACCTTAAAAAGATGGTCTACGAGTACCCTTACGGAAGGCTGCCGTTTGACTTTAAGGCTTTCTTTGAGTCGGATATAATCACCGAGATCGTAGCAACCGACTGCGCCACGGGCTTGCCCGAATACTTCCGCGAAAAGAGCGACGAAACACGCCTTATGGATATTCTGCGCGCCTCGTGCTCGCTTCCGGTTCTTTACTCAAAGGTAAAGATCGACGGCAAGGAGTATCTTGACGGCAGCATTGCGGACGCCCTTCCCTATGAGCGAGCCTTCTCTCAGGGCTGCGACAAGCTGCTTGTGGTGATGTCAAAGCCCGTTACCGAGCAGGCTACCGACTACAACCGCTATCGCCGCACCATGCAGATGGTATATAAAAACTATCCTAACCTTACCAAAAGGCTTTTGGACAGGCTGGAGCGCTACAACGCCCAGGCGGCGGCTATGCAGCCGTATATTGACAACGGCAGGATCATGGCTATACGCCCCGAAAGAACGCTTGTAGGCACGTTTGAAATGAACAGGGACAAGCTGGAAAAGGGCTATCAATACGCGTATGATTACGCCGGAAAGCAGATTGAAGCAATAAAAGAGTTTTTGGGAACGTGACGTTCCATCCAAAGCCGCCTTTGGAAAGCTCGGCTTTATCGAAAAAATCGGTACAACGGCGGGTCAAAATGATGAGGAGTGCGGAACTTGGTTTAATTCGGAATTTTGGTCGGGCAGACAGCTTGCTGTGAAAAATGCCTTTCGTGCCCGACTATATTTGTAATGCAATTGTATTTTTTATATTTGTAGTGACAGCCCTTGCGGCTGTCATGCAGCAGCGACTGGTGTTAACCTACAGCAGATATGTTTTTTTGTGAGGAAAACATCGCTCGGGAGGCGGCAAGCACCTCACCTACAAATGTAACGGAAAGGTTTGATATAAGCAGAAACCCGGCTGACAATTCAATTCCGAATTTCGCATTCCGCATTCCGAATTTTCTCCACACTCCACTCTCAACACTACTAACCACTAAAAAATCGCCGACAACCAAACTCAGGTTGCCGGCTCTTTTTATATGCTATTCAACAATACTTACTTATCGTCCTTTGTTTTCATTCCGAAAGTATTGCGGAAGGCGTCTTTATCGTAGTAGTTTTTATCTACAAAGTCGTCCGCCTCATCGAGGTTGTACTCGCTGTTTTTGAACATGCCCTCGCCTATTCTGTGATTGTAGTTGAATCCGCGCACCATTACTATGATGAGTACCGCTACAATAATAAAGCACGAAATAATACCGAAAATCATAATATTCTCCTTATTGCGGCTTGGATGAGTTACCGTTTAAGTCGCCGTAATCTATAATAGTTGAGCCGCTTCCCGATACCTTCGGCAGCTCGCCGTTCCATTTGTCTATCTTCTTATTCTCAAGCACCTTATCGGTCAGAGAATCGTTGAGCAGCTTGTTTGCCTTTGCGTCGCCCTCAGCCTTGATTTTAGCCGCCTCGGCGGAAGCCTGGGCGTTTGTTATAGCCGTCTGCTTTTCGGTTTCAGCCTTTAAGAGCTGCTGCTGAGCGACCTGCTTTTCCTCGATAGCCGTGATGAACGCCTCGGAAAAATCAAAGTCGATGATGTTTACGTCCGTGATATACAAGCCTAAATCGTTGAGCTTTTCGTTGAGCCCTTTAACGAGCCCGTCCGAGATAAGCACGCGGTTTGTTACGCTCTCCTCGGCGGTGTATTGCGAGGTTATCGCCTTAAGTACCTCGTTTACCGCGGGAACAACCAGAACGTTCTCGTAGTCGGCTCCTATGTTTTTATATATGCTGTAGCTCTTTGCGGTGTCTACCCTGTAGTTGATTGCGAGCACCGTTTTAACGCTCTGCAAGTCTTTAGAGAACGCCTCGGTGTTTACCTCGAGCTTCTGTATGCGGTTATCGATCTTCACCACGTTCTGCACAAAGGGGACTTTAAAGTGTATGCCCTCCTGCAAGACGCCCTCGTTGACGCTTCCCATTGTGACTACAACGCCCGTGTGGCCTGCCTGAACAACTGTGAAGCTGTTGAGAAGGATAACCAGCACAAAAATTGCCGCTGCACCTATAATAATAAGCTTTTTCCATTTTGTCTTGGCAAAATCGCCTGTTGCACTAACTTTCATTTTAATTTTCCTTTAACTGTAAAAAACGTTTGTCCGCTTCCTTCTTGTACTGCCCTGCCGTATAAGCGAACACCATTACGGTAAGGGCTTCGTTGAGCCTCTCGGCTGCCGTGTCGTCTGTGGGAACATAATCCTTTGTAACGCTCCGCACGGTTTCGGGTATCTCTTCAAATGAAAGAGCGCCCTCGTCCGCTGTTCCGATGATCTCGCAGAGATAGTCGTACAGCTGCTCCTCCGAGATGATATCGTCGCTCGTGTCTTCGGCGTCGCCGTTTACTATAGCAAGCAGCTCGCCTATGCTGTCGATCTTCATGCAGTCGCGCAGAGCCGAAATAAGCAGGATACGCGCAAGCTGGCGCTCACGGTACTTCTTTTCAACGGGATGCGATACAAACCCGCGCTTTATCCAGTTTTGGATAGTGCTTGGCTCAAGCCCCGTAATTGAGCAAA
>ONMK01000133.1 GCA_900318905.1 uncultured Eubacteriales bacterium
AAGCTGGTAATTCCATCTTACAATCCAATACCACTTACGATTCCCCCGGGGTTTCCCGGGGGTTTTTCTATATGCCGAAACAGGCTTGCATTTGCAGCAAAGATATATTATAATAAATAGTGGAGTTTTATAAGGAGAGGTGTTTGTATGGAAAAGAAACGCGTCAGCGTGCAGATAGAAGGGCGCAATTACGTTGTGATCACCACCGAGCACAGAGCGTATGTTCACGAGGTTGCCGACGAGGTGATCGATAGCATAAGGCGCGCGGCTCAGACAGGGCGCAACCTCGACACCCGCGACTGCGCGGTGCTTGCGGCGCTTGATTTTTGCGACGACCGAAACAAGGCGGAGCGCAAAAACAAGGAGGTAGTCGAAAAGGCGGATCAGATAATCCGTCAGTCTGCCGAGCTTGGAAGGCAGTGCAGCGACTACAAGGCAAAGCTCGCGGCGGCGATCAACGAGAATACAAACCTCACCAAACGCGTAAAAGCTCTTGAGGATCAGCTTAGGATTCTGCTAAAGGAAAACGAAGCCCTTAAGAAAAACGCGGACTCAAAGCCTCTTGAAAATCAAAAGAAGTTTGAGAAAGCTATCCGCGACAAAAAGACCGAGAAGATGATGGGCTATGTTCCCATGCGCCAGTACTCGCTTTTTGAGGACGATAACAGCGGACAAGGCGGCAAAAATACCGATGGAAAAAATTGAGATACTCGCGCCCGCGGGCGGTTTTGACAGCGTAACAGCCGCCGTAAGGTCGAGAGCGGACGCGGTTTATGTCGGCTCAAAGCGCTTTTCGGCACGCGCCTCGGCTAAGAATTTTGACAGTGATGAGCTGAAACGCGCCGTTTCCTACTGCCACATTCACGGCGTTAAGGTTTATCTGACCGTAAATACAATTGTTTTTGACGATGAGTTTGAGCGGCTTGCTGAAACTATCCGTTCGGCAGCCGAGGCTGACGTTGACGCGCTCATTGTCCAGAATATGGGCGTGGCAAGGCTTGCAAATCAAATCGCTCCCGGGCTTCCGCTTCACGCCTCAACACAGATGAGCGTCCATACCGCTTCGGGCGTTCAGGCTCTTTATGAAATGGGCTTTAAGCGCGTTGTTCTTGCGCGCGAGATGAGCCGTGACGAAATAAAAAAAGCGGCGCGGATCCCCGTTGAACTGGAGGTATTCGTCCACGGAGCGCTGTGCATGTGCGTGTCGGGACAGTGCTATTTCAGCGCTATGTTAGGCTCGCGCAGCGGCAACCGCGGCGCCTGTGCCCAGACCTGCCGCCTTCCGTTTTCGGTGAATAATCAAAAGGGCGGCTACGCGCTAAGCCTAAAAGACAACAGCCTTATTTCGTATCTTAACGAGCTTGAACAGCTCGGCGTTGCCTCAGCTAAAATCGAGGGGCGGATGAAGCGCCCCGAGTATGTCGCGGCAGCTGTAAAAGCCTGCGTTGAGCAGCGCGATTTTGGGTTCATCACCGACAAAACAGCCGAACAGCTCCGCGGAGTGTTTGCGCGGACGGGCTTTACCGACGGCTACTATACAGGCAAGCGCGGCAAGGGTATGTTCGGCACGCGAACGCGCGACGACGTTGTTTCGGCAGATGAAAAGCTCCTTGCGCAGATCCGTCAGAGCTATAAGGACGAGGTTCGGGACGTTGCGCTTTCGGGCAGCTGTACCGCAAAAACAGGAGAGAGGGCAAGGCTTTCGCTCTCGGACGGCGCAAATTCGGTTGAGGTCTTATCCGACGCCGCTGCCGAACAGGCTGTAAAAGCACCGCTCAGCGCCGAAAAGGTCAGCGCCCAGCTTTGCAAAACAGGCGGAACCGCTTATTCGGTATCCGACTTGAAAATAGATATTCAAGACGGCGTTTCAATGCCGCTCTCCGCGCTCAACAATCTAAGGCGCGCGGCGCTTGAGCAGCTTGACGCGCTCAGGTCAAAAGTAAATAACTATACAATCAACGATATAAAAATCCTGCCTCATGCTCCGTATAAGAATACTGAGAAAAATCTCAGGGCAAGGGTTCCAAAAACAAAAATCGGCGCGGCGTTTAAAGAGTGCGAGCTTGTTTTCGTGCCGCTTTTCTCGGATATCAGCGAGCTTGAGCGCCTTATAAGCGAGGGCTATCATGTCGGAGTGGAGATACCGCGCGGCATGTTCGGGCGCGGGGAGCAGATAGAAAAACAGCTTATTCGCGCAAAGGAAATCGGCGTCAGCCACGCGCTGTGCCATAATATCGGCGCGCTGTATCAGGCTAAAAAGTGCGGATTTGCGCTTCACGGCGGCTTTGGGCTGAACCTGTGCAACACATACGATCTGCTGTGGGCTGAGGAGTACGGCGTCAAGGACGTTGAACTCAGTTTAGAGCTGAAATTTGACAAGATGAACCGCTTGGGCGGAAATATAGGCAGGGGCTTTGTAAGCTACGGCTATCTGCCCGTAATGCTCTGCCGCAACTGCCCTGTAAAAAGCGCGGGCGTTGACTGCAAATCCTGCAAGAACCGGTCAAAAATGACGGACAGGAAAGGCAAGCGCTTTTTGCTGCGATGCGACGGGACATGCACCGAGGTTCTCAACTGCGTTCCGCTTTATATTGCACCTGAGGAAATATCAAAAACATCAACATCTTTCCACGTTTTGCGTTTCAGTGTGGAAAACTATGTGGAAAACGTTGATAACATATCCTTTTTTAAAGACTTTTCAATGTTAAAAGGCAATTTTACCCGCGGTTTATACAGGCGCGGGGTTGATTGAACGCTTTAGTACGATGAATTGAATGATT
>ONMK01000141.1 GCA_900318905.1 uncultured Eubacteriales bacterium
AGTGCCTGTGCCGCCGCCTCCGAGTCCGACGGGCGTGACTGTATGGTGCGGCGAGCGGAACGGGCGCACGGTAATAAGTCCGTCGTCGCGAAGAGCGCCCGAGATGGAGTGTATTTTTGTTGTCTCTATCATTTCCTCAAATGTCATGTCGGGCAAAATGGACGGAACGCGCTTTGCGAGCATACTTTTTCCGGAGCCGGGAGGTCCTATAAGCAGGATGTTGTGTCCGCCTGCCGCGGCTATTTCCATAGCTCTTTTTGCCTCAAACTGACCTTTAACCTGAGAAAAGTCGGGCTGGAATTCTCCTGATGAAATCTTGCTTGACCTTGAGGGCTTGGCGGGCGGCATTTCCATCTCGCCGTCCAAAATGGTTTTCAGCTGGGTAATGCTCTTTACGGGGTACGGGGTACACGTCAATACCCTCAACAACAGCCGCCTCACGGGCGTTTTGATAGGGTACATATATTTTTTTTACTCCGCACTCGCGCGCGGTTATCACCATTGGCAGAACGCCGTTTATGCCGCGTAAATCACCGCTTAAACTAAGTTCACCGATGAAAGCGCTGTCTGACAGATCGGCTCTTATATAGCCCGAAAGCCGCATTAAATTAACAGTGATAGGAAGGTCGTAAATAGGTCCCTCTTTTTTGATATCGGCGGGCGCAAGGTTGAATATAAAGTGCGCTGACGGCAGACGGTAGCCGCAGTTTGTAAGCGCGGATTTTACCCTGTCGCGGCTTTCCTTTACCGCCGCGTCGGGCAGCCCCACAAGGTCAAAAGCGGGCAGTCCCGTGCGTGCCGACGCCTCTACAATTACCTTGTAGCCGTCTATTCCGTTTATTCCGAAGCTTGTACATGTAACAACCATAACGCATTACTCCCAAAACAAATATATCCCAATTATACCACAGATTTACCGAAAAACAATACTATTAGCGCTAAATGTCAAAATAACTTTAGCGAAAATGCATAAATATTTCGACAATTAGTATGCATGTATACAGAAATAATCTGTTTGCTTGACAATTGCAAAGAATTATGATAATATATTGTTACAGAATATCATATGCAGCGGGGGGTAACGATGGCAGATAAAAAAGGAATGTATACATCCCTTTCAGATGATGTTCTGGCCGGTTATTCAAAAAACGGCGACGACAATGCCTTTAACGAGCTGGTTATCAGATATCTGAAATTAATCAGATTTATCGCGCGCAAATACTCGGCTCAAGGCTATGAGCAGAATGACTTTGTCCAGGAGGGCTTGATGGCTCTTTTGTACGCATGCAAAACGTACGACGCGCACGGGGGTAGTTCATTTGGGCGCTATGTTTCACTTTTGGTGGAACGCAGGTTTATATCAATTTTCAGGAGCTCACAGTCAAAAAAAGCGGTACCTGAGGCAATGCTCGTCCATATCGACAGCTTAGAAGGGGAGCTGACGGATTACGTTTGTTCACCCGAGGAGCAGCTTATGGATAAGGAGCAGCTTGATCAGGCGTTGAAAAGGCTAAGCGCTTTATTGTCGGCAAGGGAGTATGAGGTGCTCTTGCTGTTCGCTTCGGGACTCAGCTACAGCAGGATTTCATCAAGGCTGAATATTTCCGAAAAGGCCGTTGACAACGCTCTGCAAAGGGCGCGAAGAAAAATCGGTAAATCAGACATGTCCTGAAAATTACGCCGCGCAGTTTTATGAGGGACAAATATATTCCAAAGAGAGGAAGATGTCCAATGTATGAAGACAAAACTTTAATTTGCAAAGACTGTGGCAACGAATTTGTTTTCACTGCCGGCGAGCAGGAGTTTTATGCGGAAAAGGGCTTTGAGAACGAGCCCCAGCGCTGCAAGGAATGCAGACAGGCACGCAAAAACGCCGTAAAGGCAAGCAGAGAATACTACGATACCACATGCGCCGAGTGCGGCGGTCCTGCAAGGATCCCCTTTAAGCCCATGGAGGGCAAAAGCTATTATTGCAGCGAGTGCTTTGCAAAGAGAAAAGAAGCCGAAGAACAGTAAGCTTTTTACAATTAAACACCTAAACGGAACGGCGGAGCGTTTTGCTCCGCCGTTTTTTGGACGCCACGCGGCAGGAAGCGCGCCTTTGGAGAAATCGGCTTATGGGAAAACTCGGTATAACGGCGCAACATAAATCGCGGGAACGGAAGTTTTGTTTATTGCAAACATCTGATTCGCGTACTGGGTGCAGCGTCACGCTGCCTCGCGGGAACAGAAGTTTTCTGTAGCGCAAACGTCTGATTCGCGTCATGGGTCAAGCGTCACGCTTGCGCCTCCTGCCGCGTGGCGGCCATCACGTTCCCTAAGAATATGCTGAGATTTGGAATTCATGGGAGAAATGGCTTAAACACTGGGTTTTTACATGATTCTCAGCCTGAAATTATTTGAGATTATTGGCAATAGTATCATATAAATAACAATATAATATGCGCCGCAAGTGAGAATATCTGTCTTTCATTCAGCGTAATATAATTTTATGATAGTAATATATTGTTAATTAGTGGTATTATCGCCATGAATTCCAAATAAGAAATCTTCTGAGAATCATGGAAGAACCCGCATAAACACTGGGTTTTTCCCATGAATTCCATATTCTCA
>ONMK01000132.1 GCA_900318905.1 uncultured Eubacteriales bacterium
ACAGGGCCTTTACCGCACCGATATGTGCAATGCCCTGCAGGCCGCCGCCCGAAAAGGCGACGCCCAGCTCATTTTTTCTGTTATTCCTGTCGATCATCTACCAATTCCCCACCTGCCGGCACTATGCCGTCGGACACTGATTTATACAAGCTGTGAACCGCACTCAACGCAGAAAAAAATCTCGGGATCGGTTGTTGAGAAGCCGCAGAACGGGCATCTCTTTCCTGCGCCGCTTCCGCCTGCGATAGCGGAATTCGGATTGCTGTCGAGCATTTTTCCGCAGTTGTTGCAGAACAGCGCCTCGGGATCGGTTACGGCAAAACCGCAATCCTTGCAGATGCGGACAGTGCCGGACTGTGACAAATCACCGACGGGAGTTCCGCACTCTGTGCAGAAGCTGCAGTCGGGCTCGATTACGGCTCCGCAGTTTTTGCAGACGGGACCTTGAGCTGCGGCCGAATTATCAGCCGGAATGTCAACGCTACCGATCTCAGCGGAATCTACCGCCTCTGTTCTCTGCGCGAGCTTTCTCATAGCTCCGCCTCCTTTGGGAGTATAAATCATTCTGATTAATTTTAACACAAATAAATGAGTATTACAATATTAATATCTACCGAATAAACGGCGGTAAACGCCGCTATTATGGCAATTATTCAAAAAAGTGCCGACAGTAGCTTTATGTGCAGCAAAACAGCCCGGGATAACCCGGGCTGAAAATAATACCTGTTTTTCTGTTAAACGTACGTGCCGCAGTACTCTATTCCCGTCGTGAATTCGCCTGCGTAGCGCTGGACTGCTGTCGCGTCATAAACAGAGACCAAGTTGTCACGACTTGCGTCAGCCGCTGTGAACTGGTCGCCTGTCAGAGTAATGAGCTCGCTTGCGTGGCGCTGAATCAGGGTCGCGTCATAAACCGAGATAATGCCGTCACCGTTAACGTCACCGATAAGCACCTTGCTAACCGGAGCGGTTGAGGGCGCTTCGGTTGTGGGAGCTTCGGTGGGCTTAACAGGGTTCTGAGTGGTGTTATAAACAACCGCTACGCCTGTTGAGCCGACTGTACCGGTGATTTTGCCGTTTGAAACGGTGAAGGTTCCGCCGCCTACCTGATCCTTGTAGGTTCCGTCCTCCATCATCTTTGCGGTCAGCGAAACCGAGCCGCCGCCTGCAGGACGCGAGATTACAACGCCTGTTGTGCCTCTCTCGTTATAAGCGCAGCCGTTTTCCGCGGATACCGACTCGCCCAGGCCGTCAAAGAAGTTCTTGAACTTGTTGACCTCGGTAACAGCCTTTGATTTCCAAGTTGTATCGGAGCTTGCGGCGCCCATTGTGGAGTTAGGTCTTGCAAAGAACAGCGAGGTCGCGTCCGCTCTGGAGCCGACAATCGCCCAGCCCTTGATAATCGAGGCGTTGCCTACGTTCTTGGTCTCGTTGCCCATATATGTATCGTGCGACTCGCACCAAAGCACGCTCTTGTCGGCAGTTGCGTCCTTGTAGTAATGGTCGTCCGCCATTCTGGTAACGTTATTTTTGTTCGCGGCGTACATTACCTGCTCACCCGACCAGTGGTCGGTAACGCTCATATACTCGGTATAGTTTTCAATATCAGTGCCCTGATAGTTGAGAATTTCGCCGTAATAGTAGAGGTCGGTTCTGCTGCCCTTTGAGCCGTTGATAACCGTCGGCCAAAAGTTGCTCGCGCCCTTGGGATCGGTCGGAAGCTCAATGTGCTTTGCCGCGTCGAAACGGAAGCCGTCAACGCCGATATTGATACAGTCAATGCAGAGCTGCTTTACACGGTTCTGAATGTAGGTGTTGCCGGTGTTGAGGTCGGGGTTGCCGATTGAGCCGTGGGTCATTTTGTAGCGGTCGTTATCGTCGTCGGTTTTGAGGTTATCAAGGTGCCAGTAGTTTGAGTTGCTCCTGATAGTCGAATTGACCTGAGAGTTAACGTTGTCCATACCGTTGCGGTCTAAGCTGTTATCCGCCATATGGTTTGCTACGATGTCAACGATTACTTTTATGCTGTACTTGTCCGCCTCGGTGCAAAGCGACTGAAGCTGCGCCTTTGTACCGAGCCACGAGTTGCCGTTGGCTATGGAAATATCGACAGGCTGGTAAAGCTTCCACCACTGACCGTCGGTATCTGTCCAGCCTGAGTTATAATCCTTCGGCGGCTGAACAGGCGAGGTCTGAACCGCGGTATAGCCTGCGTTTTTGATAGCGCTGAGGTTCGACTTGATGTTGTTGTAAGACCAGTTAAAGCAGTGTAAAACCGCCGCGCCCTGAATTTTGCTCTGAGCCGCCTGGCTGCCTGCCGCTTCGACAGGCTCGCTGTCAGCGTCGTTCGCCGCGTTAACGGCAAAGCTGCCCACCGCAAACGAGGATATCAGCAAACAGATTACAAGCGCAAAGCTGATAATTTTCTTGTTCATATTTCTCACGCCTAAATATTGTCGGGCGATTTCGCGCAAAAAGCCGAAACTTCCCATTTTCATATTTATCATACCAAATAGGCAAATTTTTATCAATTTGCGTAATGCACAATAAAATACTTTGTTTTTGTAAATTCTGCTAATTGACAGATTTTCAATAAAGTATATATAAGTTAATTCTGTTATTTGTGTAGGATTTTTTAATTTTACTATTGACAAACGGCAGATATTTTGATAGAATAATAATGTTGCAACGGGATGTAGCGCAGTTTGGTAGCGCACACGTCTGGGGGGCGTGGAGTCGCAAGTTCAAGTCTTGTCATCCCGACCACAGGAGACGGTTTTTTGACCGTGAAACGGCTTAAACACTGAGGTTTTGAGCACTGCCACAATCAAGTTGGGAAAACTTGAAGAAAAGAAACTAACACGTCATAAACAGTCACATAAACAGTCATTTAAACTGTCAGCTATTATAGACCGTAAAATCACAAGAAATCCTGAATATTTTTCAATAATTTGAGGTTGTAAACTATGTCGAAAAATGATATTTTGAAAAAAGCAGAAAAATATATGAAAACAAAATACAGATTTGAATTGACAGAAGATGAAGCCGAAGGCGGATATGTTATCTCCTATCCCGATTTGATCGGCTGTATGTCGTCAGGTGAAACGATCGAAGAAGCTGTCAAAAACGGCGAGGATGCAAGATGTGAGTGGATCATCGCTACACTTGAAAGCGGAATTGAAATTCCAAAACCGTTTGATGCAGAGGAATACTCCGGTCAGTTCAGACTGAGAATGCCCAAATCCCTTCATAAGCTCCTTGCCGAGCGTTCCAAGCAGGAAGGAATCAGCATGAATCAGTATTGTATATATCTGCTTTCGCATTACAGCTAATACAATTACAAAAAACTCTATAATATTTCAGCTCAGATATGAAGAAAATCA
>ONMK01000131.1 GCA_900318905.1 uncultured Eubacteriales bacterium
AGATTATCGGGCGTGAAGGTCTGTATAACCGCCATGCCCTTGCTCTCTCCCCTGCCGCTTCTTCCCACAACCTGAGTCAGCAGCGAAAACGTGCGCTCGTAGCTGCGGTAGTCGTCGGCATAGAGCATTTGGTCGGTGTTCAAAACGCCCACAAGCGTTACATTCGGAAAGTCAAGCCCCTTTGCCACCATCTGAGTGCCGACAAGGATATCGTAATCCCCGCGTGAGAATGCGGAAATCATCTTTTCGTAGCTCGACTTTGAGGATGTGGCGTCGGTGTCCATGCGCAGGATACGCGCGTCGGGGAAAATAGCCGCAATGTCCTGCTCAGCCTTCTGTGTGCCTGTGCCGCCGAGCCTGAGCGACTTTGCGTGACAGGTGGGGCACTCGTTTTTATACGGCACCGAATAGCCGCAGTAGTGGCACATAAGGCGGTTGTTGCGGCTGTGGTATGTAAGTGAAATGGAGCAGTTGGGGCAGGTTACGGGCTCGCCGCACTGAGTGCAGGTTACAAACGAATTGTGTCCTCTTCGGTTGAGCAGCAGAATAGACTGCCTGCCGTGCTCCAGATTATATTCAATATTTTGCAGCAGCACATCGGAAAAGCCCGAGGCGTTGCCGCCCTGTATTTCGCTGTTCATGTCGGCGGTTATTACCTCGGGCAGCACCGCCGTGCCGAAGCGCTTTGAAAGCGTATTCAGCGAATAGCGCCCGCTTTGGGCGCGGTAATAGGTTTCTACGTTCGGAGTCGCCGAGCTGAGCACCAAAAGACCGTTGTTTTGAGCGCAGCGGAACATGGCTATCTCGCGCGCGTGGTATCTCGGGGCGCTCTCGGACTTGTAGCTGTACTCCTGCTCCTCGTCCATGATGATCAGCCCAAGATCGTCAAACGGCGCGAAAACCGCGCTCCTTGTACCTATCACGATCTGAGCCAAGCCCTTTTTGACGCGCTTGTAGGCGTCAAGCCTCTCGCCCAGCGAAAGGGCGCTGTGAAAAACGGCTGTTTTATCGCCGAAGCGCCTTGCGAACTGCGCAACAAACTGCGGAGTAAGCGAGATTTCGGGAACCATAACGATAATGCCCCTGCCGTCGGAAATGACGCGCTCGATAAGCTTTATGAACACGCTCGTTTTGCCAGAACCCGTAACGCCGTAAAGCAGGCTTACATGCGGCTTTTCGTCGCGGTACTCGCAAAAAAGGTTATCGCACGCGGTATGCTGTTCGTCGGAAAGCAAGATAGGTTCGGCGGCTTCATCGGCGCGAAGCTCCTCGGTGCGGAACACTTCCTCGTCAAAAAAGTAGATTACGCCCTTTTTGAACAGGGCGTTTATAACGGAGTCGGAAACGCCCGTAAAATAGCGGATCTCCTTAACAGACGCCGCGCCCGTCATCTCGAGCAGCTCGGCAATTTCACGCTGTTTGGGACTGAGCTTTTTCGATGATAAATCGACCTGAGGCGACAGCGCCGCCATCTTCATAACGGCGTCGTTTATCTTTCTGAACGCCTCGTCGGACTTATAGAGTATGCCGTCGTGAGCCATTTCGTCCAAAACGGAGCTGTCGCAGAGTCCGAAGTCGTCAAGCAGCTTTTCAAGCCTGACTGCGCCGCGTTTTTTTCTAAGGTATTCGTAAATCCTCAGGCGCTCGCCGTCAAGCTCGGGTTCTTCATGCACAGAGCGCACACCGTAAACCGTAGTCACCTTGTAGTTGATGCCTGCGGGCAGCATTGTCTTTACCGCGTCGTAAAGCGTGCAGAAGTAGTGCTCCTTCATAAAACGCGCAACGCCGAGCATTTTATCAGAGAGAACCGGCTCAGTATCAAGCACCGATATAATCTCTTTTATTCCCTCGGCGCCCGTATTTTCAACAAGCTCCGTAACAATGCCCTGACGGCGGCTGTTGCCCCTGCCGAACGGCACAAGCACGCGCTTACCCTGAGTGCAGTCATTTATTAAGCGCTCGGGAACAAGGTAGTCGAACTCCCTGTCAAACGAAAACGCCGCCTTTTCAACGGCAACCTTCGCTATAAGATTAAAGCTCATCCTCGTCGGGCTCGTAGAGGTTGATTTCGTGGTTTTTGATTTCGTCGATTGCGAGAAGAACGGGCTTATCCTCCGTTACGGTGCCCTCCTCCTCAAAGGTGCTGGTGATCTGTCTTGCGCGCTTTGAAACGCCTACTACAAGAGCGTACTTGCTCTGCTTGCCCTCAAATAATTCATCTACGTCGATCTTATGCATAAATATTATCTCCTTTATCAATATTATTATCAACCGCCGGATATCGGCGATGTTAAACGTGTTTGTGTAAAATTTCAAGCACTTCGTCAACAGCCTTGTCAAGCTCGTCGTTGATTACGCGGTACTTGTACTTTTCGGCTATTTTTAGCTCGTTTTCCGCTTCGGCAAGGCGGCTGAGGATAACCTCCTCTGCCTCAGTACCGCGTCCGCGCAGGCGCCGCTCAAGCTCCTCAAGCGACGGCGGAAGAATAAAGATACTGAGCACATCGGGGTACTTTTCCATTACCTGGAGCCCGCCCTTGACCTCGATTTCAAGAAAGACATTGAAGCCCTGACAGAGCAGCTCCTCAACGTGCCGCTTCGGCGTTCCGTAGAGGTTTTCGCAGTACTCGGCGTACTCGATATAACCGTCGGCGTCGGCGAGCCTGATAAAATCCTCGCGCGATACAAAGTTGTAGTGCACGCCGTCGATCTCGCCCTCGCGGGGCTTGCGCGTGGTGTTTGACACCGACAGCCTTATCGACGGGTCGCGCTTTAAAAGCTCCTTCATAAT
>ONMK01000130.1 GCA_900318905.1 uncultured Eubacteriales bacterium
TAAGATGAGCAATAAAATAATGGTAAGCATTAGCTGTCTTGTGTACAATCACGAAAAGTACATTCGTCAGTGCCTCGATGGAATGCTGATGCAAAAAACAAATTTTAAATACGAAATCCTTATCCATGACGACGCTTCAACGGACGGCTCTGCAGATATCATAAGAGAATATGAGAATAAGTACCCGGATATCGTAAAACCGATTTATCAAGAGGAAAATCAGTTTTCAAAAGGCGTTTCAGTTACATGGAAATACCAGTATTCCAGGGCACAGGGAAAATACATAGCCTTGTGCGAGGGCGACGATTTCTGGACGGATCCGAATAAGCTGCAGAAACAGTTTGATTTGCTCGAGGGCGATGACAGTATTATTATCAGCACGCACGCTGTCTGCTTCGGCAGGGAGGACGGGCAGCTTACGGGCAGCTTTCTGCCCGAAACTGTAGGGGAAAGCAAAAATATCCCGTCGCCTGATTTTATTCGTTCAACGGTGCGTGATACTGTTTGCCCGTACCATACAAGCGTTCCATCAGACTTGCAAGGTTGGAGATTATTCGCTGCTTCTGCTTTTGGCAAGCCGCGGCGGACTGGGATATATAGCGGACGTCATGTCTTACTACAGATTTATGTCCATAGGAAGCTGGTCGAGCAAAACCGTCAGAAACAGGAAAAACATGATTGAGCACACAAAAAATATGAAACAAACTCTGCTTGAGTATGATGAGTACACAAACCGTGTTTACAACAAGGAAATCTCGGACACGGTTATAAAATGTGAATTCAATATATTATGGTGGGAGCGGAGGTTCTCCGAGCTGAAAAAGCCTCCTTACAAAAAGGCGTACGATAAGCTGTCGCGCAAAGGAAAAATATATTTATATCTTAACGCTTATCTTCCGTCATCAAGCGGGATTTATAGAAAATTCAAATCAAAAAGGAAATAAGATGAAAAAGCTTATGCTTCTGGGCGGTTCGCGGTACGCGCTGCCCGTTATCAAAACCGCACATGATTTAGGTATTTATGTGATCACATGCGACTATCTTCCCGATAATGTCGCACATAAGTTTTCTGACCGGTATTGTAATATAAGCATTATTGATAAAGAGGCGGTACTTAAAGCGGCAATTGAGCTGAAAATAGACGGCATTATGTCTTTTGCCTGCGACCCCGGAGTTGTAACGGCGGCGTATGTCGCCGAAAAAATGGGGCTCGAGTCATGCGGCTCGTATGAGGCGGTATCTGTTCTTCAAAACAAGGCGAAATTCAGGCGCTTTTTGGCTGATAACGGCTTTAATGTGCCCCAAATACATACCTACACAACGGCCGAAGCCGCGCTTGATGACAGAAACAGAATAGATTATCCGGTTATTGTTAAGCCCGTTGATTCCGCGGGCAGCAAAGGCGTTTCACGTGTCGATGATCCCGACGAGCTGCCGGGCGCGGTCAGGCGCGCGTTTGATTACTCCGTAAAAAAAGAAATCATAATTGAGGACTTCCTTGAAAAAACAGGCTTTTCTTCCGATACGGATTGCTTTTCCGTGGATGGAAGGCTTGAGTTTGTTTCGTTTAACTGCCAAAGGTTTGACGAGACGGGCGAAAATCCGTACGCTCCCGCCGCTTACAGCTGGCCTTCGTCTATGCCCGAAATTGTTGAAAAAGAGCTGACGCGGGAGCTTCAGCGGCTGATCGATTTGCTAAAGCTTAAAACCTCGGTTTACAATGTCGAAACGCGGCTGGCGTCAAACGGGAAGCCCTATATAATGGAGTTTTCGCCGCGCGGAGGCGGCAACAGGCTTTCGGAATGCCTTAAATACGCAACCGGCGTAGATTTGATTGAGGGCGCGGTAAAAGCCGCGATGGGTATGACGGTCGACTGTGTTTCGCAAAAGCCTTATGCCGGGCATTGGGGCGAAATCGTTTTGCACAGTGATGCCGAGGGCAAATACAGCGGCTTATGGATTTCGGATGAAATAGAAAAGAATGTCGCGGAAAAAGATATATGGGTGTCGGAAGGGGATACCGTTTACGGATTCGATTCCGCGAATAAAGCTATAGGAACATTGATATTATGCTTTGACGATGAAGATTCAATGGAAAAGGTTATGAATGATATATCACGATTTGTCAAAGTAAAGACCGAGTAAATAATTTATTGGATTTGCGGATGTGCTTTTATGAATGATATTTTTGTTACCCGACCTTCTGTGCCGTGCTTTGAGGAATACTGCGACGAAATCAAAGAGCTTTGGGACAGCATGTGGCTTACAAATAACGGTGCAAAGCATCGGTTATTTGAAAAACAATTAAAAGAGTATTTGAATACGCCGAACGTGACTTTGTTTACAAACGGACACCTTGCGCTTGAAAATATTCTTGAAGCAATGAATTTCCCGAAGGGCGCGGAGATTATCACAACTCCGTTTACGTTCGCGTCGACTACTCACGCGATAGTGCGCTGCAGGCTGACGCCCGTGTTTTGCGATATCAAACCCGACGATTACACGATCGACGAGAGCAAAATAGAGGCGCTGATCACCGACAAAACCTGCGCTATTCTGCCTGTGCATGTATACGGTAATGTATGCAGCGTTGAAGCTATTCAGGAGCTTGCTTACAGGCATTCTCTTAAAGTGATCTACGACGCCGCGCATTCCTTCGGCGTTACATACAAAGGCGTAAGCACGGCAAATTTCGGCGACGCCGCGATGTTCAGCTTCCATGCCACTAAGGTGTTCAACACTATTGAGGGCGGTGCGGTTTGCTATTCGGACGAGGCGCTTTCGCAAACGCTGAAAGATATCACAAATTTCGGTATCCACGGCCCCGAGCATACGCTGTATTCGGGCGGAAACGCCAAGATGAACGAGCTTCAGGCGGCTATGGGTATTTGCAACCTTCGCCACATTGATGAAGAAATCGCAAAGCGTAAAGCGGTTGATTACAGGTACAGAGAGCTTCTTTCCGATATTGAGGGAATAAAGCTCAATCCCGTTAAAAGGGACGTTAAACCCAACTGCGCCTATTTCCCGGTCGTTTTCGACGGATATAAGTACACACGCGACGAGGTGTATGATATGCTGAAAGCGGAGAATATTTTTACGCGCAAATATTTCTATCCGCTGACAAACGAATTTGAATGCTATAAAGATTCTTCTTTTGCCGGCGCCGGCAAAACTCCGATAGCAAAGCATATCTCGGACAGAATATTATGTCTGCCGATGTACGCGGATCTTGCGCTTGAAGATGTTGATATCATCGGAGCAGGATGCGTCGGCAGCGTTATTGCCGAGCAGCTTGTTGATAAAAAAGATGTAAATGTAAGCTTTATTGCGGAAGGCGTATATAAAGAGCGGCTAATAGACAAGGGCATTACGGTCAACGGCAGGCGGTTTAATATGCCGTTGCTTATGAAAGGGCAATATCCCGATGTGGTTTTTGTCTGCGTAAAAAGCTATGATTTGGAAAAAG
>ONMK01000129.1 GCA_900318905.1 uncultured Eubacteriales bacterium
ACTCTGCGCGCAATTGAAAAGTGCGGCAGTGAAAAAATCCTTTTCGGCACCGACAACCCGATTGACGGCAAGGATCACATGCTTTATAACCGCGCCGGGCAGCGTTCGCTCTGTCAGGAGTACTTTAACGAGTTCCGTGATATGGTGAGCAGCGATGATTACGACAACATCATGTATAAAAACGCCGTAAAGCTGTTCGGTATTTCGAAATATTCTTGAAAACGACATGTTATTTGTGATATAATCATATCATCAAGCAAACAGGAGCAGCAAAATGAAGTATCATAAACTGACCGAAAACGCCGAAAAGCCTCAGGGCTTCTGGGGCAGGCTGATGATCCGCTCCATGAACAAGGGGCACAGCGACCTTACCGACTGGGCGCTCGGTTATATTAAATTCGAAAACGGCATGCGCGTTCTTGACGTGGGCTGCGGCGGCGGAAGAACCGTAAGCAAGCTCTGCGGCATGGTCGGCAGCGGCAAGGTGTACGGTATAGATTATTCCGCGCTCTGTGTAAATAAGTCAATTAAGTATAATCATAAAAACGTTTTGTGCGGCAAGGCTGAAATAACTAAGGCGAGCGTGTCCGAGCTTCCTTTCCCGGGCGGCAGCTTTGACCTTGTAACGGCGGTTGAAACCTACTACTTCTGGCCGGACAAGCTTCACGACTTAACGGAGATCCACCGTGTTCTGCGCAGCGGAGGCAAGCTTCTGCTCGTGTTTGAAATGCTTAAAAGCGAGGAAAACCCCGACCGATGGAAGGCGGTCGAGGAAAGACTTAATATCAAGGCTGTAAGCAGCGGAGAGATAAACGAAATGCTGCTGCGCGCCGGGTACCGGAATATCCGCCTTCATGTAAGGCAAAATGAAGGCAGGCTTTGCGCAATAGCCGAGAAGGAGTAAATTTTATGAAAGCACTGATTACAGGAGCCGGCTCGGGCATTGGCAGGGAATTTGCGCGGATATTAGCCTCGCGCGGCTGGGACCTTATTATAGCCGCCAGAAGCACCGACAAGCTCAACGCCTTAAAGGACGAGCTGAGCGGCGTCAGCGTAAGGGTAATAACAATCGACCTCTCGCGCGAGGAGGACGCCTTTGACCTTTACGAGCACCTTAGCGATGAGAATATCGACATGCTTATTAACAACGCGGGCTTCGGCGCATACGGCGAGTTTGCGGATGTACCGCTTGAGCGCGAGCTTGAGCTTATCCACACCAACGTCTGCTCGCTCCATATACTTACAAAACTGTTTCTGCGCGACATGATCGAGCGCGACAGCGGCACTGTGCTCAACGTAGGCTCAATGGCGGGCTTTTCCCCGGGGCCTAAGCTGTCCGCTTACTACGCCTCAAAAAACTATGTGGTGCGCCTTACCGAGGCTATCCACGAGGAGCTGCGCAGGAAAAAGAGCAATGTAAAGGTTTCGGTGCTGTGCCCGGGACCCGTCAACACAAACTTCAACGATGTGGCTAATGTCAGCTTCTCGGTAAAGGGGCTCGACCCGCGTTTTGTTGCCGAGTACGCGCTTAAAAAGACGGAAAAGGGCAAGATGGTCATTATCCCCGGAAAGCTTATGAAGGCCGCCAAATTCTTTGAGCGCTTCCTCAGCGAAAAGGCGCTTACAAAAACCTCTTACGACATTCAAAACAGTAAAAGCGGTAAATAGGTATGATAAAACTGATCAAGCGGATATACGACTGGTACATGCCGTTTTGGAAAAAAATGAATCACGACAACGTGTTTGCTATCGCGGCTCAGGCTGCGTTCTTTATCGTGCTGTCCGCGGTTCCGCTTGTTATGTTCTTTGTGTCGCTTTTGCAGTACGTCAACATCTCGCCCGACTTTCTAAAAACTATTCTGGGCACTGAGAGAAGCGTTATCGAGTTTAATGATTTTAACGCCTCTATCTCCGATTTGTACGGTCAGAACTTAAGCATTTCCATAATCACCATCATAGCTACTCTCTGGTCGGCTTCAAAGGGGATACACGCAATAACAAACGGGCTCAACCGCGTTCACGATACATACGAAAACCGCAATTGGCTTGTTATCCGCCTGCGGGCAATGCTGTTTACATTTGTGTTTCTGCTGATCCTTTTTGTAACCGTTATCATCATCTTCCTCGGCTCACTGCTCAATAACCTTATAAAGCCATATATCAGCGATTTGCCGTATTATGTGGCGGTTATTTACAGCCTGCGATATATCCTGATGTTTTTATATCAGGTGTTCCTTTTTGCGCTTATGTACAGGGGCATTCCCAACCTGAGCCGTCAGGAGCGCAAAAAGTACAGCCTGCGCTGTCAGCTTCCGGGCGCGGTGTTCTGCGCCGCCTCGTGGCATGTTTTGCTGTTCGCTATTTCGGTTTATGTAACGGACTTCAACGGATTCTCGATATATAAGGGACTTACCCAGCTTGCCATCGTTATGGTGTTTATGTACTTCTGCATGGTCTGCATGATGATAGGAGCCGAGATAAACGTTTACTTCCACAATGAAATAGACTGGTTTATGAGGCGCGCGAGCATACGCTATTTGATTAAAAGACATAAGCTTAAAAAGGCGGCAAAAAGCAAGACTGATGATAAATAATTATTGACGTTTTTACCGAAAAGGTGTAGAATATTCTCGGAGATAAAACAAATCAACTGAAAGGGCGAACAAAATGGACAACTGCGTATTTTGCGGCATTGCTGACGGTGCGATCCCGTCAAAAAAAGTATATGAGGACGACCTGATCCTCGCGTTTTACGACCTTGAGCCTCAGGCTCCCGTGCATGTGCTCGTTATTCCCAAGCAGCATATCTCATGCGCAAATGAAATTGACGGGAGCAACAGCTCGGTAATAGCTCATATTTTTGAGAAGATTCCCGAAATAGCAAAAGCTCTGGGACTTGAAAACGGCTACAGAATAGTAAACAATTGCGGACAGCACGGCTGCCAGAGCGTTAAGCATATGCATTTCCATATTCTCGGCGGCAGACAGCTCGGCGGTCAGATGGTATAATCGGAGGACTTTGTAATGGACACTTATCATATCAATATAGCGGGCGTTGAGCGCGACCTTGCGGAGCTTTTAAAGCGCTGCCCCGAGCATGACGTTGTTGTTTCCGCAGAGGCAAAGGGAATCCCGCTCTGCTACGAAATGGCGCGTCAGGGCTGCCGCGAGTATGTTATAGCGCGCAAAAGCGTAAAGGTTTATATGCGCAACTGCGTGGATATAGCGGTCAACTCGATCACTACAGCAGAGGTTCAGCGCCTTTATCTGGGCGACACCGACGCCAATTTCCTTAAGGGCAAGCGCGTGCTTATCGTAGACGACGTTATCTCGACGGGCGAAAGCCTTGCGGCGCTTGAGGCGCTTATGGATAAAATCGGCGTTGATGTTGTGGGCAAGGCTTGCGTGCTCGCCGAGGGCGACGCTAAAAACCGCGACGACATCATCTTCCTCGAGGAGCTTCCCGTTTTTGAAAAATAATGATCAGTATTATGTGTAGGATTCGCGCAATACGAATCCTACAAACTTTATACGGAAATGTCAGGTGAACAAAATGCCGCTTATAACCGAAGCAGAACTTAAAAAACAAATAAAAAGCCGCAGCTTTTCGCCTGTTTATGTTATTTACGGCAGCGAGCAGATGTATGTTAAGGAGTACACTAAAAAGCTCGTTGAGGCTGTCGCGGGTAAGCAGCCGGGTGATTTCAACTTTCATACCTTCGGCGGCGAGGTGAACCTTGACACGCTCGCCTCGTCTATCGGCGTTGTGCCGTTTATGAGCGAGTACAACTGCGTTGTGGTGACGGATATTTTCCTTGATATGCTCGGTTCAGCCGACCTCGACAAGCTTAAGGAGATATGCAAAACCAAAGCCGAGGGTACGGTGCTTATTATTTCAATGCCGTCATATGTGCCAAAGCGCAACGCAAAAGCCTTTGAGGCTATCGTGAAGCGCGCCCAAAAGGACGGCTCGGTAATCAAGTTTGAAAAGCCGGGCGACGACAAGCTCGAAAAGCATATAGCAAAGTGGGCTAACACTCAGGGCAAGTTTATTTCGCGCCTAAACGCCGCTCATCTTATAAAGCTGTGCGGCAACGACCTCAACCGCCTTAAAAATGAGGTCGACAAAATCTGCGCCTACACCCCGGGTGAGGAAATCCAAACGGAAACTATCGACAAGCTTGTTGATCAGCTTTTCAATCAAAAAGAAGAGCCGATTATGATGCTCTATGTGCTGTCAAACGCTTTTATTGACGCCTACCGCGTGCGCGCTGCCGATGAAAGCGGAGTAAGCTTACAGGCGCTTGCAGAGGACTTTGAGTACGGAAGGCGCACCTTCGCGCTTGAACGCGCAAGAAAGTCAACGCGCAACGTGTCGACCGAGGCGCTCAGAAAGTGCCTTGACCTGCTGTGTGAGGCCGACGAAAAAATGAAATCGGTATCGGTAAACGAGCGGCTTTTGCTCGAGCAGCTCATCGCTCAGCTCCTGATAACGGCAGGGGAGGGCAAAGTCTGATGCTGCAAATAAAGGAGGCCGTCATTGTTGAGGGCAGGTACGATAAAATAAAACTCAGCTCTATCGTTGACGCGCCCATTATTGAAACAAACGGTTTCAGGGTGTTTTCCGACAGGGAAAAGCAGTCGCTTATCCGCCAAATCGCCGAAAAGCGCGGGATACTTGTGCTGACAGACAGCGACTCAGCCGGCTTTGTTATCAGGAACTTCCTTAAAGGAGTTGTTCCCAAGGAGCAGATAAAGCACTGCTACATCCCGCAAATCGAGGGCAAGGAGCGCCGCAAGCCGCAAAAAAGCAAAGAGGGCTTGCTGGGCGTCGAGGGCGTCACCGACGAGGTGATAATCAGCGCTATACGCAAAAGCGGAGCGACCGTTTTAGGCGAGCCCGAAAAGCCGACTCGCGGTATCACCAAGGCGGATCTGTTTTCTTTAGGACTTACGGGAGGGGAAAACTCGGCTAAAAAAAGGCAGGAGCTCTTAAAAAAGCTTGACATGCCGTCTTACCTTTCCACCAACGCTCTGCTGACCGCGCTCAACAGTCTATATTCCTTTGAAGAATTATGTGACTTGGTTAGTTGTTAGAGTGGAGTGTGGAGTGTTGAGAGTGGAGCGTTGAGAGTGGAGCGTTGAGAGTGGAGCGTTGAGAGTGGAGCGTTGAGAGTGGAGTTTCGGTCGTGCAGAAAGCTTGCTGTAAAAAATGCCTTTCGTGCCCGACCGTATTTGTATTGCAATTGTATCTGTTGGATTCGTAGGGGCGACCCTTGCGGTTGCCCGAGGAACGGGCACATTTTTTCCGTAAAGTGTATTGTTTTCGCGATGAAGCTCGCTTTTGGTTCAGCGCAC
>ONMK01000126.1 GCA_900318905.1 uncultured Eubacteriales bacterium
TAGCCTTAGCTCTGTCTCTGATAGCCTGTAATTCGGCTAAAGATTTCATAATTCTGCACCTCCGCAAATATTTTCAGTTTGTTCCTTTAAAAATTCTTCAATCCATTCCACCACATCGGGGGTGTCAAGGCTTACGCCCTGCAAAACCTCCCTGAGCTCGCGCGTGTCAAGTGTAAACGAGCCCGAGTCGGTGCTGTGCGTAAAGACAAAGTCTATGTCCGGGTTGCACCGAATAAGAATGGAAATTGTGGAATTTATATCCCCCAGAGGAGTCATATCCACATGACTTTTAACGTAGCCCGCCGTGGTGACAGTGCCTTCGCCTAACTTTGACTGAATGTCAAAGCTGCCGCCTGTCTGCTCTGCCGACATCTTGAACAGCGGAACGCCCAGCCCCACCTTTCGGGTGGTTCGGGTTGTAAAGAAGGGGTCTATTACCTGCTTTACCTGCTCCTCAGTCATGCCGCAGCCGTTATCTTTGATGGTGATTTTAAGGAAATCGCTCTTGTCGCTCTCCTCCACCGTGATAAACACAAGCGACGCTTCAGCCCTGACGGAATTTTGGGCAACGTCCATTACGTTAAGCGACAGCTCACGCATCCTTATACTTTTCAAGAATGCCGGGTACGTCGGCAACGGTCAGTCTGCCGTAAACCTCATCGTTGACGGTGAGTACGGGCGCAAGACCGCAGGCGCCGATGCAGCGGCACGCTGTAAGCGAGAACTTGCCGTCGGGGGTGCATTCCTCCGCCTCGATGCCGAGCAGCTCGGAAAGCTTGTTTAAAATGTCGCCCGAGCCCTTAACATAGCAAGCTGTACCAAGGCAAACCGAAATGTTGTATTTGCCCTTTGGTGACAGAGCGAACTGAGAATAGAAGGTCGATACGCCGTATACCTCCTCAAGCGGAACGCCCAAGCCCTCTGCAACCATTTTCTGAACCTCGATAGGCAGGTATCCGTAGATTTCCTGCGCTTCCTGAAGCACGGGCATTACAGCGCCGGGATCGTCGATGTTCTTTGCGATGACTTCCTTCAGCTTTGCCTCCTGCTCAGGTGTGCCCGAAAACGGGATAGTGCTGATTTTTTTCTGCATAGTTTTTCCTCCCTGAATATAATTGTCATTACCGATAAAAAAACATTACATAAACAGTAACGTTATATTTACTCACATGATATTATAACATAGATAAAACAAAAAGTCTATAAAAGTTTTTACCTAATTTGTCAATTTTCGCAAAAAATTTAAAATAATTATGAAATAATCAATTTATACGCGGTTTTTGGCAAGTTTTCAAATCAATTGAAATTTTTATCCAGCGCCGCAAGCACGCTCTCGGGCGACAGCTCATCAAGGCATAAATAATTTTCAGCCTCTTTCATGTTCTCAAGATAATGGGCGTCGGAGCATGACACCATGTTCATTTTTTCAAGTATCGGATGCTGCTTTTTAAGAGCTGAAAGCTTGCTCCTGTTGGCAAGCTCAAAGGTTTTGAAGCCGCAGGATATATCGATCTCGCCAAGCACTGAAAGTATTGAAAGGCTGTCGCGGTCGATGTGGGCGGGATAACAGATGCCGCCGAACTCCTTTACCTTATTATAGGCGCTCATAATGCTGATCTCGGTTGCGGGCAGCAGCAGGTGCTCAACCTCCCCTATCTCCTCATCAAAGCTGTTCATAATAACCTGCCTGCCGTAAATTTCGGCGCGGTTTCGGATTTTGATGCGGTGCGCGTCAACATATTCGTTCCAGCAAAGCGCCTTTTCAAGCGTCGGAAACAGACACACCGCGTGGATGTCCTCGCTCGTGGTCAGCTCCATTCCCGGAATAACCGTCAGCCCTATTTCCCTGCCGACCTCAATTGCGGCTTCGCAGTTGAGCGAGCTGTTGTGGTCGGTGAGGGCGATAGCATCAAGCCCCAGCAGCTTTGCCATGTTGACAAGGTTGTTGGGCGTCATATCCATATCGCCGCACGGTGACAGACACGAATGGATATGAAGGTCGTAGTAATAATCCATCAGAGCAGCTTGCTGATTTTAACCGCCGTGTTGTAGCTGTTTTCCTCTGTAAGCAGAATGGTGACGTCCATCATCTCCGCCTTTTTCTTTGCGTCGGCGTCAAGAGCGGCGTTTTCGACAAGATCTCCGCCTTTTTCTTTGCGTCGGCGTCAAGAGCGGCGTTTTCGACAAGGATAATACAGCTCACGTCCGCAAGAGTAGCCACGGCTATGGAATTTATGTTGCCCATAACCGTCAGCCAGGCGGAATCGGCCGGTGCTCTGCCCATTACCCAGCTCAGAAGATCGCCTATGTAGCAGCCGGTAACCTCGCGGTCGAGATCGCCCTCAACAAGTGTTTTCAATTCAAGCTGTTCAATTAAGTTTTGTACGGTCATAATATAACCCCTTTTCAGAGTTGAGAGTTAAGAGGCTGAATATAGTTTACTCCGTCCGCTTACCACTAACTACCGACCACTGACCACTAAATAGTATTCTTTAGTTGGTCGTAAACGTTTTGGATTTTGGCGCGGAGCTTAAAGATACAGTCGGTCTCCTTTGCCTTTCCGCGAACTATATCCTCGGCGAGAGCCCGGCAGGTAGGCGCTCCGCAGGAGCCGCAGTCAAGGTGCGGCAGTCCCTCGTAGATATCCTCCATGCGCGACATCATTTCCATCGCCTTGGAAATATCCTTGTCAAGGCGGAATATATCGGCGTCGTAGGCAAGCTCGTTTTCCCACAGCATATCTTCAAGCTCGCCGTCCTCAAGGTGATTCAGCGACACGGGCAGGAACTTGCGCAGGTTCTGTATCCTCGCCTGAGCTACATAGGGGTTCTCTACGTTGAGCACGCCGCCCACGCAGCCGCCCGAACAGGCGTTGAGCTCGATGAAATCCACGCCTCTTATATGCTCGTCCTCAAGCTCCTCGAGCACGCGGATGACGTTTTCGATGCCGTCGGCGGCAAGGTACTTGTCGCCCAGCATTGCCGCAGCCTCGCCGCCCGAGGTAGCCCAGCCTATACCCATCAAGCCCGACTGGCCGAGAGGCTCTATCTCGGCGAGGTGATCCATAACCTGAGTCAGCTCGGGATATATTTTGGACACGGCAATAGCGCCGTCGCACTCGGAGTGCTCGGTATAATTAGGGGAATGTATTTCAGTAACCTTAGCGGGGCACGGCGTAATGAAGAACACGCCGATTTTTTCCTTTGGCAGCCCTGTTTTTTCCACAGCCTCGCGCTTGGCTATACGCGCGGCAACCTCGATGGGAGCCAACAGCGGCATTACGTTGTCGCAAAGCTCGGGGAAACGGATTTTTATCAGCCGTACAACCGCGGGGCATGCGGAGCTGATTATGGGTTTATTAAGTTTGTTGTCTTTTATCATTTTGCGCGTAGCCTCGCTTACAAGCTCGGCGGCGCGGCTCACCTCAAAAACATCGTCAAAGCCCAGCTTTTTAAGACCTGTAAGCACTATATCGATGCTGTCGAGGTTATTGAACTGTCCGAAAAGCGCGGGCGCGGGTATGGCTACTGTGTGGTCAAAGCCCTTTATCTCGTCCAATTTAGAGCTGTTCGCCTTTTTTGCGTGGTGAGGACAAATGCGTATGCACTCGCCGCAGTCGATACAGCGCTCGGAGAGTATTTTCGCCTTGCCGTCATGCACGCGTATAGCCTCGGTCGGGCAGCGCTTAAGACAGTTGGTACAGCCGCAGCAGCGGTCGGCGTCAAGCTGTACCGAGTGAAAATATTTGCTCATAATATACTCCGGATCAATTAACTCTTATTGTTAAGTACAGGTTAGTTCCGACACCTATGGTCGTTTCAATGCGCATTTCATCGCTGTATTTTTTGATATTCGGGAGTCCCATGCCAGCGCCGAAGCCAAGGCTGCGCACATTGTCGGGAGCCGTTGAATAGCCTTCCTGCATAGCCTTTTCAACGTCGGGGATACCCGGGCCGTGGTCGGCGAGCAGGATCTCTATCCTGTCGGGGTAAATATCCACATCGCAGTAGCCGCCGTCGGCGTGGATGACCATATTGATCTCCGCCTCATACATCGCGATAGCCGTGCGCCTTATGGCGTCGGGGTTATAGCCGAGGGACTTAAGGCGCTTTTTTACCGCGCCGCTTGCCTCGCCCGCGCGTGTAAAATCCTCGCCCGATACCTCGTAGTGAAGATGGATAGCGTTGCTCATACCTTTGTTCCTCCCGAAAGACCGTTGGCGTAAAGCCTTCCGCAGGCGGTAAACATTCTGAAACGCGTTTTAAGCAGAGTTATGCCGCGCTGCTCGGCAAGGCGGATTATTGAATCGTCGGGCACTTTTCCGCGCACAAACACTATGCACGCCATGTCCATCATCTCGGCTGTGCGCACTACCTGCGGATTAACAAGTCCGGTCAGCAGAACCGACTGATCTTTTACAAACGCCAGCACGTCGCTCATCATATCGGAGCCGCAGGCGGTTTTTATTTCCTGATTGAGGTCGCCCTCACAGATGATCTCACCCTCAAGTATGTCGATAATATCCTTTACAATCATTTATTGATGCACCCCTTTGATATAATTAGTCATTGTAATTATAGCATGTATACACCGGCAATTCAATATAGATTTCTGTACAATATTTTCCTATTCTTTTTAGTGATTAGTTATACTGTACCATTATGCGCAGAAGTTTATATATTTTTAGACCTAATATTATTAAAAACGCAGATTTTTTCAACATGATGTGTGTTTAGCAAGATATTAAACGCAAAAACAACTATTGATTGTTGAAAAACGACGCAAAAAGTGATACTATGTTAATTGTAAGAAAATGTCCTTGGAGGGGATTATAATATGTTACGGGACTTAAAGCCCACAGACATAATTTGCGGTTACAACGTCCGCCCCGGTTACTATGATATGGAGGGCGCGACACCTGTTCGCGGAGGAGTAAACTTTACAATAAGCTCCGTATACGCGACATCGTGCACACTTTTACTGTTTGCGCCGGGAGCCAGAACTCCTTATGTAAGGCTTCCGTTTCCCGATTCCTACCGCATAGGCAACACTTACTCAATGATCGTTTTCGGTTTGGAAATCGACAAATTTGAATACGCTTATTCTATTGACGGCCCTCACGATGAAAAGAAGGGCTTGATTTTTGACAAAACAAAATATATTCTCGACCCCTACGCAAAAGCTGTTACCGGTCAGAGCAAATGGGGCAAGCCTCAGCGAGACCAATGCGTTTACAAAGCGAGAGTAGTGTTCAACGACTACGACTGGGGCAACTTTAAAACCACGCCCATTCCGCTTGAGGAGCTTATTATTTATGAGCTGCACGTCAGAGGCTTTACCAAAGACGAGAGCTCGGGCGTTGAGAACCGCGGAACCTTTGCCG
>ONMK01000125.1 GCA_900318905.1 uncultured Eubacteriales bacterium
TGCGGAGTGTAGGAGTTCCCCATATTCGGCGCGGTAGTCCGGGGAGTGTAGGAACTGCCCGGATCGGGCGCGGTGGTCTGCGGAGTGTAGGAGTTTCCCGTATCGGGCGCAGTGGTCTGCGGAGTGTAGGAGTTTCCCGTATCGGGCGCAGTGGTCTTTGGGATGCTTTGCTCTTGCCGCCACATATTCTGCGCGTATTCGGGCGGAATGACCGTCTTTGATACGGGCGGCTGATACTGAGTCGTTTCGGTGGTTATCTCATTCAAAAGAGTGGGGATATCGGGCGTGCGGTCCTTGGCGTAAACCGCAAGGCCGTGCATAAGCGCGTTCTCCATATAGGGCGGTATTTTAACTCCGAGCTCGGAGGGGCGCTTAAGGGTGTCGTTTGTTATTCTGTCAAGGCTTCCGATCGGAACCGTGTTTGTAATGCAGGCATACATCGTGGCGCACAGGGCGTATACATCGGTGTACGGCCCCTGAACGCCGTTTGTGCGGTACTGCTCTTCGGGAGCAAAGCCCTGTTTAAGGATAACCGACATCTGGCGCTCCTTGTTTGTAAAGTAGCGAGCCGAGCCGAAGTCCATCAGCTTTAGCTTATTTTTGCAGTACATTATGTTGTCGGGGCTTATGTCTCGGTGGATAACGCCCGCGGCGTGGACTGCCGACAGCGAGTTCATAAGCGGTATCATCAGCGAAACAAGAGTTTCAATAGGGAACACGCCGTGGTTATATACATACTGCTTAAGGGTTTCGCCCTCAAGATATTCCATTACTATGTAGGCGGTGTTGTTCTCCTGGAAGTAGTCGATAATATCGACAATGCCGTCTTCCTCGCTGAACTTGGCTACGTTCTTTGCCTCGTCAAGGAAGCGCTGCACGCCCTTTTGGAAAAATTCCTCCTTGCCGCCCGTGACCTGAACCTGAGTCAGGCTAATGCGGTTAGCCGTGCCCGAGGGATAAAACTCCTTTATCGCCACGCGCTTGTTAAGCGTTGTGTGCATTCCTATATAGGTTATGCCGAAGCCGCCCTCGCCGAGAGCGTTGCCGACAAGGTACTTGCCCGCAAGCACTGTGCCGGGAGCAAGATGATAAGGCTCGTGAGCGCCGGGCTTGCCGTTGTCATAGCCGCAGTTTGAGCAGACAGGGCTGCCGCCGAGCTCTTTCATACAGTTCATACAATAATTCTGCATTGTAACACCTCATATAATAAGCAATAGTTTTTATAGTAAATATTTTAATGCCGTTTATCTGTAGCCGAGCTTTTCCTGATAGCCGATTATCAGGTTAATGTTGTAGGTTTCGCAGGAGTTCAGCACGCTTTCGTCAAAGTCGCTGCCCGATACCGTGCCCTTGTACCATTCTTTAGACTCAAAATACGCCTTGATCTCGGGGTCGGAGAACTTTCTGCCGTGCCGCGCGAAAATCTCGTTAAGAGCAAGGTTGAGCGTTTCTCTGTCAAGGGAAGCAAGGTCGGACTCCTTTAGTTTTTTGCGGTCGGAATTCGGAAGAAGATAGTCGCCGTCAGAGCCTCGCGTGCCCGACGGTTCGGTTGAGCCCGACGGATCGGTTGCTTTGCTTGAACGCGGCGAGGTATGTATTTCGTCCTCGGCTCCCTTTGAAATGTATATGAGCGCCTCGGTCAAGGTCGAAAGCTCGTCGCCTGCCAAGGGGCTTTGGGAAATAACATAACCAAGCTCTATATCTTCATTGAATTCTCTGGTAACTCTGAACTTTATACCCTTCTCGTTGAGCGCGGCGTACGCCTCCTGCTCGCTCAGTCCGTCCAAATCAGGCATAATAACGATCCTGTCGGGTCGCTTTTCGGTTACGGAAGGCGAGGTCGGGCCCGATGAAGCCGAAGTCTCGGTAGCGGGCGGGGCAGGGGACGGAGATTTGCTTTTATCGCCGCCGCTGTTGTTGAAAAACAGCAGATACACAAAAAACAGCGCCACAACCGTTACCGCCGTAGCCGCCGCTATAATTGCGACTATCATTGCGGTTTTGCCTGTTTTAACGGGCGGAAAGTCGTCGGGGTGGTCGTTGGGATAATCAAAATTTTCCGCGGAAAAAATATCCCGATCCGGCGGCTTGCTTTTATCGGGTTGATTCTGTTTGGCGTCTTTTTTCATGTTATCAACTCCTCAAAAAGAATCCAATCTCCCAATCATAATTGTAAGCTATTTTGCGTATTTTGTCAATCAAAACGGATGATTTTTTAGCTGATTTTGCCGAAAGCTTTACAATTTGCAACAAGGGGATTATAATATTATGTAATAAAACAATAAGGCTGATAAAGATGATAAAGATTGATTTGATAACGGGCTTTCTGGGCTCGGGCAAGACAACATTTTTAAAGCGGTACGCCGAATATCTGCTCGGCAGAGGGCATAAGATAGGAATCCTTGCAAACGACTGCGGCGCGGTGAATATCGACATGCTCCTTTTAAGTGAGCTTGAAAGCAAGGGCTGTGTGCTTGAGTCGGTCGCGGGCGCGTGCGACGCCGACTGTCACAGGCGCCGCTTCAAGACAAAGCTTATCGCGCTGGGAATGAGCGGCTGCGATCGCGTTATTGTCGAGCCGTCGGGCGTATTTGATATCGACGAGTTTTTTGACGCGCTGTACGAGCCGCCGCTCGACCGCCTTTATGAAATCGGCAGCGTTATAGCTATAGCGGACGCTGCTCTTTGCGGAGGACTTTCGGACAGCGCCGATTATCTTTTGGCGTCCCAAACCGCAAACGCGGGCGCGGTCGTGCTCAGCAAAACCCAGCTTGTGTCGGAGGATGAGCGCGAATCGGCAATAGAGCACATCGAGGCGGCGCTGAAAAAGGTTAATTGTGATAAAAATGTGCGCGATATAATAATTTCAAAGGACTGGAGCGCTTTGACCGATAATGATTTTGAGCGGATAATGAACTGCGGATATGAAAACAGCGGCTTTGTAAAGCGCGGGAGTACCGACAGCCTCGGCTTCGGCTCGGTTTACATAATGAACCGAAGCTTTACCGGCGAGGAGCTTAAAAAAATATCGGAGGAAGTGTTTGCCGATAAGAGCTGCGGAAACGTGTTCAGGATAAAGGGCTTCTCGCGCTGCCAAGACGGCTGGCTTGAATTTAACGCGACATCAAAATCCGCGGAAATAACCCCTTCAAAAATCGGGCAGGAAATCGTTATTATAATAGGCGAGGATTTGAACAAAGACAAAATCCAATCGATTTTTGACAGAAAACAGCAAATACAATCTTGACAGAATACTTGTATTTTGATAAGATAATTACAGTGGACTTTAGCGTGTCAAAACGGCGCGTTTGGTTTTGAAATTTTGTAAGCATTGCGGAAATCAGATCCCTGATAACGCCGTATGCAACTGCCCCGGCGCAGTAGCTGAGCGTCAGCAGAATCAGGGCGGCTATCAGCAGCCCGGTTACCAGCAGCCCGGTTATCAGCAGCCCGGTTATCAGCAGCCCCAGTACGCTGCTCCCCGTCAGGGCAAGAGCTTCGGACAGAAGCTCATCGAGCCATT
>ONMK01000121.1 GCA_900318905.1 uncultured Eubacteriales bacterium
CGAGTACGCGAATAAAGTGAAATTCCACATCGGAGACGTGCGCAACGCCCGGTCGATAAAAGACGCTATGTGGGGAGTGGACTATGTTTTCCACGCGGCTGCGCTCAAGCAGGTTCCTTCCTGTGAGTTCTTCCCGATGGAGGCGGTGCGAACCAACGTAGAGGGTACAGACAACATGCTCCACGCGGCGATCGACTGCGGAGTAAAGCGCGTTGTCTGCCTTTCTACCGACAAGGCGGCGTATCCCATCAACGCAATGGGCATTTCAAAGGCGATGATGGAGCATGTTATCTACGCCAATGCAAGAGTTGCGGCGGAGCGTGGCGGCACGGTTATTTCCTGCACCCGCTACGGCAATGTAATGTGCAGCCGAGGCTCGGTTATTCCGCTCTTTATCGACCAGATCAAGGCGGGCAATCCGATTACGATTACAAACCCCGAGATGACAAGATTCTTGATGAACCTTGACGAGGCGGTCGACTTGGTAAAATTCGCCTTTGAGCACGCGAATCCCGGCGATTTATTCATCCAGAAAGCGGACGCCTCTACGATCAAACCCTTATGACGAGGGAGGAGAGGCTCCGCAGTGAAGATATGGGCGACTACTTCCGCGTAGCTGCCGACAGCCGCGACCTCAACTACGACAAATTCGTAGCCAAGGGCGAGGTCGCAACCGAGGCAGAGGAGTCATATACCAGCCACAACACAAATATCCTTGATGTTGACGGCACGGTCAAGAAGATTTTGACTACTGATTATGTACAGGAGCAGCTTGCGTCATGGAAAAAGTAGATTTTAAAAATAACGGAAAATTAAAGCTGTTGATCATCGTCGGCACACGTCCCGAGATCATCAGGCTGGCTGCGGTGATCAATAAGGCCCGCAAATATTTTGACACTATCCTCGCCCACACGGGACAAAACTACGACTACAACCTCAACGGAGTGTTCTTTAAGGACTTGAGGCTTGCCGACCCTGATGTATATATGAACGCCGTCGGCGCCGATCTTGGCGAGACTATGGGCAACATCATAGCCAAGTCTTATCGGCTTATGGCTGAAATAAAGCCCGACGCCGTGCTTGTTTTGGGCGATACCAACTCATGCCTGAGCGTTATCGGAGCAAAGCGTCTGCATATCCCGATTTTCCATATGGAAGCGGGCAACCGCTGCAAGGACGAGTGCCTGCCCGAGGAAACAAACCGCCGCATTGTCGACATCATCTCCGACGTCAACATGGCTTATTCCGAGCACGCAAGAAGATACCTTGCCGATACGGGGCTTCCGAAGGAGCGCACATATGTAACAGGCTCGCCTATGGCTGAGGTGCTTCATAATAATCTTGAGCAGATCGAGTCAAGCGGCATCCACGCGCGTCTGGGGCTTGAAAAGGGCAGATATATTCTGCTCTCCGCTCACCGCGAGGAGAATATCGACACCGAGGCTAATTTCACTTCGCTGTTTAACGCGATCAACGCCATGGCGGAAAAGTACGACATGCCGATTCTTTATTCCTGCCACCCGCGCTCAAAAAAGCGCCTCGATGAGAGCGGCTTCAAGCTCGACAGCCGCGTTATACGCCACGAGCCGCTCGGCTTCCACGACTACAACTGCCTTCAGATGAACGCCTTTGCGGTAGTTTCCGACAGCGGCACTCTGCCCGAGGAAAGCAGCTATTTTACATCGATAGGCAAGCCGTTCCCCGCAATTTGTATCCGAACCTCTACCGAGCGCCCCGAGGCTCTCGACAAGGCGTGCTTTATCCTCGCAGGAATCGACGAAAAAAGCCTGCTTCAGGCCGTTGATACAGCGGTTGAGATGAACAAAAACGGCGACCTCGGCATTCCCGTTCCCGACTACACCGACGAGAACGTCAGCGACAAAGTAATAAAAATCATCCAGTCCTATACGGGCGTTGTAAATAAAATGGTTTGGAGAAAGTCCGTTTCCGCGGACGTGGCAAGCAGCGCACTGTAAAACTATTTGTAAGATCACCTGATTTTGGAGTAAATAGAATGAATATATTGGTAACCGGAGCCTGCGGCATGGTAGGCCGCGCCTTATGCGCTAATCTGAAAAACATACGCGACGGCAAGAACCGCACCCGCCCGAATATTTCTATAGAAGAAATATATGAATATGATATAGATAATTCCATAGAAGAACTAAACGAGTTTTGCCAAAAGGCGGATTTCGTATTTAACCTTGCGGGCATAAACCGCCCAAAGTCAAACGACGAGTTTATGCAGGGGAATTTCGGATTCGGTGAAACGCTGCTTAATATTCTCAAAAAGAACAATAGCAAGGCGACAGTAATGCTTTCAAGCTCGATCCAGGCAACGCTTATCGGCAGATACGGTCAGTCCGACTACGGCAAAAGCAAGCTCGCGGGCGAGGAGCTGCTGTTTGAATACGGAAAGGAAACGGGCGCCAAGGTGGCTGTTTACCGCTTCCCGAACCTGATGGGGCATAGCCGTCCAAATTACAACAGCGCCGTTTCCACCTTCTGCAACGCCGTCGCCAACGACCTGCCGTACACCGTAAACGACAGGAACTCCGAGGTTGAGCTGCTGTATATCGATGATTTGGTGGAGGGCATGTTTGATTTGCTCGAGGGCAAAGAAAAGCGCTGTGACTACGACGGCTTGATTCCCGTTGAGAATAATAACGGCAAATACTGCTATGTACCGCTCACATATAAGGTGACGCTCGGCGAGATAGTAGATTTGCTCCAAGAGTTCAAGGCTCAGCCGCAGACGCTCATTATGCCTTCGATTCCCGGCGGCAGCTTCGCCAAAAAGCTCTACAGCCTGTATCTGAGCTATCTGCCCGCCGATAAATTCAAGTTTGAGTTAAAGATGAATTGCGACGACCGCGGCTCCTTTACCGAGCTTTTGAAAACCGCTGACTGCGGTCAGTTTTCGGTCAATATCTCAAAGCCCGGCATCACAAAGGGGCAGCACTGGCACAACTCAAAATGGGAGTTCTTTATCGTTGTCAGCGGCAGAGCGCTTATTGAGGAGCGCAATATCCAAACTGACGAAAAGGTATCCTTTGAGGTTAGCGGCGACAAGATAGAAGCCGTCCATATGATCCCCGGCTGGACGCACAACATCATCAACCTGTCGGACACCGATAATCTTGTAACCCTTATGTGGGCAAACGAGCAGTTTGATCCTCAGCACCCCGATACGTTTTTTGAGATAGTTTAATACAGATTTTCAGCGCCTTCTCGTGAGTTGAGAGGGCGCTTTTTTAGACTGTATTATGTTGACAATTGTCTGTAAATTGGTATAATAAATAATCGGATATGTATGGCTATAAAAATGGGGCAGGATATTCGGCGATTTAATTATCCTGTCCGAAAAAGCAAACAGTTGATCCGGTGGCGAAAATGAAGAAAATAGTATTTATAGTCAAAGATTTTTTTAATGCGGGTCTTGAGCGCCGCGTTACAAACCTGTCAAACGAGATTGCCAAAAGAGGCTGTTCGGTCATTATCCTGGCGACGCACGGCGTTGCCGAGAGCACTATTTTTCGGCTTCACCCCAATATTTCGGTTGTAAAGGTTGATGAGAGCAAAAAGACCTTTACCGAAAAAAAGCCACAGTTTAAATTTGACTCCGAAATAACCGAAGAGGAAATACCGCAAACAAGTAAGCCCTCGTCCGTACAAAGCGCGGACAAAGGAAAAGGCGGAATGAAAAAGTCGCTGAAAAAGCGCGGCTATGAATTGGCGGTAAGCAATAATCTTTTTCGCTCTGCCTACTATAAAAAGCTGAGCAAAAGCGTATATAGAAATTGGTTTTTAAAGCAGAAGCCTGATGTAATTGTTGCTTTCGGTCTGAGCCGCCTTCAGAAGGCGGTTTTCGCGGTCGAAGGAATGGATATCAAGGTTTTTGACGCGGAGCTGCTTACGCTGAAAAAGTCGATTTCTCAGGATAAAAAAACATATTCCTATTACGCTAAGCTCCTTAAAAAATCAAACGG
>ONMK01000122.1 GCA_900318905.1 uncultured Eubacteriales bacterium
ATCTGAGAAAACTTATATGATCCTCCATAGCTCAGTCGGTAGAGCGCATGACTGTTAATCATGATGTCACTGGTTCGAGCCCAGTTGGGGGAGCCACAATCCGCTGCAATTAAATTGGTGTTGATGACGCAGGGGGTCCACCCGTTCCCATACCGAACACGGAAGTTAAGCCCTGTAGTGCCGAAGATAGTGCCTTGGCGACGAGGTGTGAAAATAGGAAGACGCCAATACTTGCAGCGGATTTTTCTTTATTATTAAGCTGACTTTTAAGTCGGCTTTTTTATTTTTCCCGAACAGCAAAATTATTAAAATTATATTTCATTTGAAACTGTATTGTCATCCAGAGTTGATGTAAGTAAAAACGAACACGGTTCAGAAGATTACAAAGATGATGATAACGGTGACTGGTAATTAAGTAAAAACATAAGCAAGCAAAGCAGCCGTAAAGGCTGCTTTGCGAGCAATGGAGGCATTTTATGAAAAAGAAACTGATAATCACAGCTTCCGTGATACTCTCATTAATTATTCTTATTATGTCTGCACTCAGCGCTTCGGCTGCTGTATATGCACAGGACGGTAAGTTTAAATATCAGTTATTTGGCGATAATACAGCCGCATGGGCAGGGTATACCGGTGAAACGGTTGATGATGTAACTGTTCCGCGTTATTATGATAATTCAAAGATAATCAGCGTTGCAAACTTTGCGTTGGAAAACAATTCTAAAATCCGGTCTGTTGATTTTATGGAAGCTCCTGACTTGTCAAAAATCGGAATGTACGCGTTCAGTGGCTGCTCTTCGCTGGAATCAATCCTGATTCCTGACAGCATTTCGTTTGTAGATATAAGCGCATTCAGGGGATGCACGGCATTGACTGATGTTGTTTTTTACGGAAATAACAACAGTGTACCCGTGGAGTGCTTTTATAACTGCACTTCATTAAAAAATGTCCGTTTAAGTGCTTTTCTTAAGTCAATTCAGAGCCATGCTTTTGCAGGCTGTACCTCGCTTGAGTATCTTGAGCTGCTTGATACCGTACAATATATTGCGCCGAATGCGTTTAAAGACGACCACAACCTAACTTTAGGCGTCTACTACGGCACCTATGCGCACCAATACGCTATGGATAACAATATCGCTTACGTCCTTCTCGACGGCGTTAAGCTCGGCGACGCTGACGGCGACGGAGCTGTTACCATCAACGACGTTACATCGATCCAGCAGCATGTTGCCGATATGAAGTATTTAGAAGGTATATACCTTTACGCGGCGGATGTTAACCGCGACGGCGTTACAAATATCTCCGACGCTACAGACCTGCAAAGATTCTTAGCGGAATATGAGGTAGAATATCCGATCGACAGCGTTATTACACAGTAAAAAGCAGCGTGACGCTGCACCCGATCCCGCCTTTTGAAAGCCGCGTTTTAAACGGAAGCGCCTGTGGAAAGGCGTGTTCAAAACAAAGCAGTTTCCAATGCAGTAAAAAAAGCACCCTGTTTTGGGTGCTTTTTTATTTGGCGGAGAGAAGGTATGTTTCAGTAACGAGAAAAGTTCTGCGCCGTTTTATGCGGCGTGTTCATAGCCATAGATTCATCTGCGCTCTCCCTAAAAACAGTCCACCGGACTGTTTTTGCTTCCCGTTGGTCGGCACGGTCGCCTTCGAATCCCCTTCTCTCTTATAAAAAAGGAAAGAGTACCCAATGGGTACTCTCTATTTTGGCGGAGAGAAGGGGATTCGAACCCCTGGTACGGTGATTACCGTACACATGATTTCCAATCATGCTCCTTCGGCCAGCTCGGACATCTCTCCAATTACCGCAGACTATTATAACAAATATATTTTGAAAAATCAAGCCCTGTTTCGTGTTTATTTTTTTCACAGGCAAAAAAATGTATAAATATTCTCTAGTTTTTGATAATTTATGTGTAAAATACTTGATTTTTCCCGCTTTCTCTGCTATATTATTAAGTGCTGAAAATTCAGAAAATAATATAGGAGATGTTTCTATGAAAAAATTTCTTTCCGCGCTTCTCGCGGGCGTAATGGCTTGCACCATGGCTATCGGCTTTGCAGGCTGCGGCGATGACGACGAAGCAAAAACCATCAAGGGCAAGGACGACCTAAAGGGCGCTATTATCGGCGTTCAGGCGGGAACTACCGGCGACGACGAGGCGAGCAAGTTTAAAGACGAAGGCTCTACCATCAACCGCTACGACAAGGGCGCCGACGCTATCGTTGCGCTGAAAAACGGCAAAATCGACTGTGTTGTTATCGACAACGAGCCTGCAAAAGCTTTTGTTGCCGAAAATGACGATTTGAAAATTTTGGACGAGCCGCTGACCGAAGAGGAATACGCGATCGCTATGCCCAAGGATAAGACCGATCTTCTTGATAAATTCAACAAGGCTCTTAAAGAGCTTAAGGACGACGGCACTATCACCAACATCATCAACAACTATATCGGCGACAAAACCGGCAAATCCGCCTATACCACTCCCTCGGGAACAAAATATCCCAACGGCGAGCTCCACATGGCTACAAGCGCCGACTTCCCGCCCTATGAATCCACACTCAACGGCGACGTTGTCGGTATCGACCCCATGATCGCTCAGGCGATCTGCGACAAGCTGGGCTATGAGCTGGTTATTGACAACATGAAGTTTACCGCGGTCATCGCTTCTATCAACTCCGGCAAGGCTGACTTTGCAATGTCGGGTCTTACGGTCACCGACGAGAGAAAACAGTCTGTAAACTTTACCGATACTTATATCACCGCAAACCAGGTTATTATTGTTAAAAAATAAGTGATTGTTTATGTTGCGCAGTCAGTGATTTTGCTGACTGCGTAATTTCTGAAAAGGAATGTTATTATGCAGGCTTTATCTTTGCTGGCGGCAAGCGTCAGCAGCACGGCTTCCGAGGCGGCATCCGGCAGCGGCGGTTCCTCGGGGCTTCAGGCGTTTTTTGAAGACGTAGGAAAAAGATTTTACAACACGTTTATTGTTGAAGACCGCTGGAGGGATTTTCTCGACGGTTTGAAAATAACCGTTCAAATAACTGTTTTTGCCGCTTTGCTGGGCATCGCGATCGGATTTTTGGTCGCCATGGTGCGCTCGACCTATGATTTGACCCTGCAAAAGAAAAAGTGTAAAAACATAGGCGATGTGTTTTTAAAGATAATAAACGCCATTTGCAGCCTTTACATAACGGTGATCCGCGGAACGCCTGTTGTTATTCAGATCCTGATCATGGCAAACATTGTTTTTGCCTCTTGGCGAGCCAACCAAAGCAACATGATCATAATTGCCATTCTGTCGTTCGGAATCAATTCGGGCGCGTATGTTGCCGAGATCGTGCGTTCGGGAATCATGTCTATCGACAAGGGACAGTTCGAGGCGAGCCGCTCTATCGGCTTCAACTACACGCGCACGATGGTCTATGTTATTATGCCGCAGGCTATCAAAAACATTCTTCCGGCGCTGGGCAACGAATTCATCGTTCTGGTTAAGGAGACCTCGGTCGCGGGTTATATCGCGATAATGGACCTCACCAGAGTAGGCGAATCGGTTATCAGCAAATCCTACGACGCA
>ONMK01000119.1 GCA_900318905.1 uncultured Eubacteriales bacterium
ACAACGGACACCCTTGCCCTCAGCTAACACTTCCTACTGCCAAGCGTGTAGTGGACTTTCACCACCAAGTTACTGCCCATTCTGGGCGAACCGCAAAAAAGGGCGGCTCAATTTGAGTCGCCCTTAAAGTCAGGAATTATTCTCCTATCATTTCCTTTGCGGAATTGCCGTAAACCAGGATTGCCTTTTCAACGTCTATCAACTGCGATATTTCTTCGCTGGGGTTCGCGGTATGCATACGATAAGCAACCTCGGACTCAACGCTGAACCTTGTTGTGTTGCTGATCGGGTTATTGTTGCTGTCAAGAACGGTGAAATAAACCAAATCATTCATCTGATGAGCGTTCATTGCAGAATAAGAAACGTAATACTTGTTGTTCTTGGTAAGAAAATGATCTGAGGTAATTATCTCCTCGTTCATTAATTCGTCTTTCTCACCGTTATTATTGCTGTACTGCGATACCCTTACCTTCATTCCATCGATATTATCAGAATCACCAATAATGAAGTAATAGTTCATCGCAATAACAGTGCCAAATGCAAGGTTAACTCCTCCGTATGTAACCAGAGGTTTTTCAAACACCTGGAAATCAGAATCACCTTCTACGATACCATTATAATAGTCGGTCGCGGTAAGATTTTCGATCTTTGCTTTCTCATCGGCTACTACACCGCTGATATCGGGCACATTGACCAAGCCTGCATTAATAGGCGAATCCGCATGATAACCCTTGTAAATCTGCGCGGCTGAACCGTAATTCAAAAGGTCAACATAAATCGGATACCAGCTGACATCGTCATGTCCAAATCCGCCGTAGATGTATGAGGAAACTCCTTTTTGCGCGGTATTGTAGTGAATGATGCCGTTTTTGTTTGCATAAACCGTAACCGTATACGTGTCCTGCATTCTCTGCGGGTTTACGCCCTTGTATACAAACGCGTAATAATCCGTTTCGCCTTTTGTAACTTCTTCGCCGTAAATGGTCTTATTCACATCCAGCTCGGGATCTTCGCTGTCGGTATATACAACAGTAATATAAGGGTCGGTCATTCCCGTAAGAGAATCCTTTTTCACATAGAATGTCATGGTGAGATTTAACGACAGGGTTAACGATGAGAGTATTCTGATATTTTCGTCGGGAACAGCCGGAATATATTTCTCGTTAAACGTACCTGCATATGCCGCGGTATAGCTGTCGTCTGTAACAAAGGGGACAGCGGGATTGTTATTGCTGTCTTTAATAAGATTGCTGCCCTTAACGAGGAATACGGGTTCGCTCGACTTAGGAGAATCCTTATGACGGAAGCCCATAACCACAAGGTCGAGATGTACGGTTGTTTCTCCTGCCTTCAAAGTATTGAAGGTTACGGAAATAAACGCTTTTCTCGCATTTTCTCTGGTATCGTAACCGTTCTGAGCGTTGGTGCAGTTGCCCTTGATAGCGCCTGTTACAGTATTGTCTTTATAAGAATCGGGATTTGTATTAACGGTTACACCGTCGGTTAAGCCGCTATCATCTAAGGCGCTCCTGATTATCAGGCTTTTCCTGTTGGAACGGTTAACTCCGTAATCGTCGTTGTATTTAAGAAATTCTCTTTCATATGTCAAAACAAACTGCGCGTCAAGCATATCGTAATCCGGAGTGTTGAACCAATAAGTAACCGTAACCGTACCTTCGCTCAAGCTGACTTCTGAGCTGGAATCATGAAACAGCTCGGGTACATTTGAAGTAACGTTAACCGTCAACTTATCATCCTCGACCGCCGAAGCGCTGACTGCGAACAGCGATACTGACGAAAACGCCAGAATCACGCATAATAATACGGATATTATTTTTTTCATAAGCGTGTCACCTCTCATAATAGATAATATTATTATACATTGTTTTCGGCGCAGAAGTCAAGTAAATATAAATAATATTTTTAATAACTTTTTCTCAAATTTGTTTTTGTTTATACATATTGCTGTTCCGAACAAAAAACAGAGCGGCAATCGCTTACCGCTCTGTAACAACCAGTTTTATTTTATTCGGAAAACATTGCGGTCGAAAGGTATCTCTCGCCGGTATCGGGAAGAAGCGCAACTATCACCTTTCCCTTGTTTTCGGGACGCTTTGCAAGCTGAGTCGCCGCCCAGACAGCTGCGCCTGACGAAATACCTACGAGCAGACCCTCGCCCTTTGCAAGAGTTCTGCCTGCCGCGAACGCGTCCTCGTTCTCCACGGCGATGATCTCGTCGTAAATTTCTGTATTGAGAGTGTCGGGAACAAAGCCTGCGCCGATGCCCTGAATCTTATGAGGACCTGCGGTGCCCTTTGAAAGCACGGGTGAGCCTGCCGGTTCAACGGCTACAACCTTAACGTCGGGATTCTTTGACTTGAGATATGTTCCAACGCCGGTGAGCGTGCCGCCTGTGCCTACGCCCGCAACAAAAATATCGACCTTGCCGTCCGTATCCTCCCAAATCTCGGGACCCGTTGTACGGATGTGCGCCTGCGGGTTAGCGGGATTGACGAACTGTCCCGGAATAAAGCTTCCCTCGGTTTCGGCAGCGAGCTGATTTGCCTTTTCAATCGCGCCCTTCATGCCCTTTGCGCCCTCGGTAAGAACAATCTCTGCGCCGTAAGCCTTGAGCAGATTGCGGCGTTCCACGCTCATTGTCTCTGGCATTGTGAGGATAACGCGGTAGCCTCTGGAAGCAGCCACCGCCGCAAGACCGATACCAGTGTTGCCGCTGGTAGGCTCGATGATGACCGCACCCTTCTTCAGCGCGCCGGTTGCCTCTGCCTCGTCAATCATCGCGCGCGCGATTCTGTCCTTTACGCTGCCTGCGGGATTAAAATACTCAAGCTTTGCGTAAACCTCCGCCTCAATGCCGTTGTTCTCAATATAGTTGGAAAGTCTGAGAAGCGGTGTGCCGCCGATCAAGTCTGTGATATGCTGATATACTTTCATATTAATTCGCTCCTTGTTGGAATTATTATAAAACCTACGTGTTTTATAGGCTTTATTATATCACTAATTTAACTGTTTGTCAATGGTTTTTATTTACTTTTTTAGCAAACTGTTGTAAAATAGTATCAGAACTGAAAAAGGACTGATTTTATGATTATTCTCGCCTCAGCCTCTCCGCGCAGGCAGGAGCTTCTCAAGCTCATTTCGGAGGACTTCAAAATTATTCCGGCAGATATCGACGAAAGCGTTGACAAGAATCTGCCTCTCGACGGCGTACCCGAATACCTCGCCGACAAAAAGGCGGCTCACATTAGCGCGCTGTATCCCGACGACATTGTAATCGGCTGCGACACGGGCGTTTTCATCGACAACCGAATGCTCGGAAAGCCTCACAGCGGCATGGCGGCGTACGAAATGCTGCGTCTGCTCTCGGGCAGGACGCACCGCGTTATTACGGGCTGCGCAATTTACAAGAACGGCAAAAAGACAAGCTTCTCCTCCGTTACCGAGGTTGAATTCTATCCGCTTTCAAACGACGAAATAACGGCTTACGTCGCCACGGGAGAGCCTGCCGACAAAGCAGGAGCCTACGGTATACAGGGAAAAGGCTCGCTGCTTATCAAAAGCATTCGCGGCGACTACTTTAACGTTGTCGGACTTCCCGTAGCAAGGCTGAGCAGAGCTTTAAAGGATATTCAAAACGAAAAATAAATATTCGCTGCAAAAAG
>ONMK01000116.1 GCA_900318905.1 uncultured Eubacteriales bacterium
CCGCTCAGATGTGCAGATGTCTTGATTTGACCGAAGAAGAAACGGCACTTATGTATAAGATACTTTACAAGGTGCTGCAAAATGTTGAAAAGGAGAAATGATTATGGCAGTAAAAACAGTAACAGGCGAAAGCTTTAAAAACGAAGTATTACAGGCGAACCTTCCCGTATTGGTGGATTTTTACGCGGATTGGTGCGGACCGTGCAGAATGCTCAGACCTACGCTTGAGCAGATTTCGGACGAGAGGAATGACGTTATCGCAGCGGCAGTCAATATCGACGAAAACCCGGAGCTTGCCGATATGTTCGGCATTACTTCAATCCCGTGCGTGATCCTCTTTAAAAACGGCGCTGAAGCTGACAGAAGCATAGGCCTTGTGCCCAAGGAGTCGCTTGAAGCGCTTTTAGGGTAAAGCCATGACCGATATCATAATCATAGGCGCGGGTCCCGCAGGGCTTACCGCAGCTATATACGCCCGCCGTGCAGCAAAGGGCGTACTTGTGCTTGAGGCGATGAGCTTCGGCGGACAGATAATCAACACGCCCCATATCGAGAACTATCCCGTTGCCGCTCACATTTCGGGCTTTGATTTCGCCACAAAGGTGTATGAGCAGGCAAAGGCTCTGGGCGCTGAATTTAAATTTGAAAAGGCGCTTGAGATACGCGATAACGGCGGCTCAAAAACCGTCGTCACCGCAAAGGGCAGGTATGAGGCAAAGGCGGTAATAATCGCCACCGGCAGCCGCAGCCGAAAGCTCGGCGTCGAGGGCGAGGACAAGCTCATCGGCAGGGGCATCTCCTATTGCGCTGCATGCGACGGGGCTTTCTTCCGCAATAAAACGGTCGCTGTCGCCGGCGGCGGCAACACCGCCCTGGAGGACGCGCTCTATCTTGCCGATATAGCCGAAAAAGTCTACCTTATCCACAGGCGCGATGGATTCAGGGGCGAGCTGTCTACCGTACAAAAGCTCAAAGAGCGCCCAAACGTCGAGTTTGTGCTCAACAGCCGGGTGACAAAGCTCAACGCCGACAAGCGCCTGCAAAGCATTGAAGTCACCGATAAGCAGGGGAATGCAAGAACCCTTGAGGTTAGCGGATTGTTTACGGCTATAGGCAGGATCCCCGAGAATCAAAGCTTTTCCGATGTGATCGAGCTTGATGAAGCGGGCTATGCCGCATCGGCAGAAAATTGCCGCACAAAAACGCCGGGCATATTTGTAGCCGGCGACAACCGCGCAAAGGAAGTACGTCAGCTTGTAACAGCCACAGCCGACGGCGCCGTAGCCGCAACGGAAGCGGTTAAATATATCAATTCTTAATAGTGATTTGGCGCGTCCGAAAGGGCGCGCTTTTTTTCAAAAAAAATTTACTTTTTTAAAATCTTTAAGCTTTTTTTAATCTTTGGGTTTTATAATACAGACAAATAAAAGCCGGGGAGGCGTTAACCATGAAAGCAAAGGCAACTAAAAAGTATTTGATAATTATAGCAATTCTAACCGCCGCGGCAACGGCTTTGGCGCTGACCTCCTGCAATTCGGGCGGCAGCTCATCAAGCTCCGGCACCTCGTCATCATCCTCTCAAACATCTTCTCAGGATGAAACAAAGGCGGAGACAACCGCAGCCGCAACCACTTTGGCAGCCTCAAAAAAGCTTGAGGAAAGCGACATCAAAATCAACGATACAATTGAAAACTCAGCCGACGGCGAGCACGCGATAACAGCCGACGGTGAAACAAAAACCATAAGCAACACTCTCGTTACCAAAACAGGCGAGGCTGACGGCGACGAAGCCGACTTCTACGGCGAGAACTCGGCTATCTTCGCGACAAACGGCGGCACGCTGACCTTGAGCGACATGGTGGTAAAGACCGACGGAACCCATGCAAACGCCGTGTTCAGCTACGGCGAGGGCACAACCGTCAATATTTCAAACTCCTATATTGAAACCAGCGGCAACTGCTCGGGCGGACTTATGACAACGGGCGGCGGCACCATGAACGCCGAGAACCTTACGATCACCACCTCGGGCAACTCGTCGGCGGCTATCCGAAGCGACAGGGGAGGCGGCACCGTAACCGTCACAGGCGGCGACTATACCACAAGCGGCAAGGGCTCACCCGTGATCTACTCAACGGCTGACATCACCGTGAACGACGCCACAATGACTTCGACCGCTTCTCAGGGCGTAGTGGTCGAGGGCAAAAACTCGGTAACGCTCAACAACGTAAACCTCACAGCCGACAACAACACAAAAAACAGCGATAAGTCAAGCTACTATCAGGCGGTAATGATCTACCAGTCTATGTCGGGCGACGCGGCTCAGGGCAAATCGAGCTTTACCATGAACGGCGGCACGCTTTCCAACAAAAACGGCGACGTATTCTTTGTAAACAACACCGCAACCGACATCAACCTCAGTAACGCCGAAATCATCAACAACGGCGGCGGTATCTTCCTGAGAGCGGCGGCGGCAGGCTGGGGCAGCGAGGGCAGCAACGGCGGTCAGGTAACGCTCAACGCCGCGAATCAGATAATCAACGGCGATATGATCGTTGACAGCGTTTCAAACCTAAACCTCTATTTAAAGAGCGGCTCAGCCTTTACGGGAGCGATCAACTCCGACGGTCAGGCAGGCGAGGTGTATGTTGAGATCGAGGACGGCTCAACATGGACGCTCACGGGCGACAGCTATATCACAAGCCTTACCTGCGGCACGGGTGCGATAAAGCTCAACGGTCACAAGCTGTATGTAAACGGCAAGGAGTACACCGAGGGCACAGCCTCAACGGGAACCGCTATCGAAGTCAAGTCAACAGGCGGCAGCGGAGCACCCGACAGCCCGCCCGACGGCAAGCCCGGAGAAAACGGCGGCAGCGGCGGAACTCCGCCCGCAAAACCCGGCGAGAACTAACACTAAAAGTATATACAGACATTTCAGAGCGGGGCGCTTGCTCCGCTCTTTTTGCGCGCAAAAAAGGAGCAGGATAGCTCCTGCTCCTAAATGGTATTTACGGAAAACTTATTTGTGTGTTCTTTTCTTGCAGCTGATCACCGTGGCAAGACCGGCAGCGGAAGTGATCAGAATGATTACCGCCCACAATGAGGATGAATCGCCTGTCTTGGGAGAGGTCTTACTTGTATCGGTTACGCCTACAAAGGGGGCGACCGGTTCATGGGTTTCGTCGTAAGTTGCAGTGCCTATGTCGTACTTGGGTTCGCTAAAGCGTGCGAATGCGCTCATGCTGCTGAGCGGACGCAGAACGACCGTTCTGTCGAGCGAAAATCCGTTGCTGTCAACATTGCCCGAAACAACTTCATAGTCGCCGCTGAATTCCCAACGCAAAAAGTTATTCAAATTATCAGGCACCGTAAAAGTGTGGGTTTCTCCTCTGGGCACTTCTCCCTGATCGATAGAGGAAACATATGCTTCGCTGTTTGTGTCTACTCTTACCATGCGGAACGCCGCGTTGTCCTCAATAAAGCACGCGATTGCGTGAACATCCGACGTCGGCTTCAAAACGACAGTTTTGTCAAAGGAGTCGCCATCACTGTTTACGCTTCCGCTGACTACTTCATATGTACCGCTGAAACGCCAATTAGAGAAGGTGACGGAATACTCGCCGAAATCCTCGTCGGTAAGGGTATTGGGCGTGTTGCCGGGAATGCTGAAGGTAAATGTGCCGCCCTGTTCAACGGTGACCGAGGGGATTTCGGGAGCATATACCTCGCTGTTGGATTCGATGGTGATCACATGCTTCTGCGGATCCTCGCCCGCGGCAGCAGCCGTGACCGGTATTGCAGAAGCAAGTATAACCGCCGCAGATAAAACAGCGGCTTTTTTTATTGAGTTCATTCGTTTCATTTTGTTTTCCTCCATAAAAATTTTTTATCATTTTAGCACAAAATATCAGCTTAGTCAACCTTATTGTTTGTTTTAGTTTTGTT
>ONMK01000114.1 GCA_900318905.1 uncultured Eubacteriales bacterium
GAGGATAATGTACTTGGTCGTATCAGCGACGAGCAGTACAGAATGTTATCCCTTGATTACAACGATGAACAAAAGGAGCTTGAGCAATCAATTCCTGATTTGCAAAAAGAAATTGATGCACTCAAAAGCGAGTGTACCAATGTGCAGAAGTTCCTTGATATTGTCAGGAAATATGTACATGTAGAGGAACTGACGTCGGAGGTACTGCGAACCTTCATCAGCAAAATCGTTGTTCACGAGCGTGAGAAAAAGCACAGCCAAACCTCACCGCAGCAAATCGACATCTATTTCCGCTATATTGGAACTTTCGCTCTGCCGAACACAACCGACGCAGCAGAAGAAACCAAACAAGACGAAAGGCGGACAGCCTAAACTGTCCGCCTGCGCATAGGGCACCGTCTTAAACTGAAAACATCCTTTTCGGAATCAGCCTAATGGTCAGCTTCTTTTGCATTCAAAATTCTTTTTCTCCGTTTAGTGATTTTTACTAAATTTGGGCGTGAATATTTGGCAGCCGCAAAAACTTATAATTCTTTTACAGAACAAAATAAACAGAGCTGTCATTTATAATATATCTGTATAGTCATTTTTTTATAAGGAGGAGTATCTATGTCAAAGTTCAAAAAGATTCTTGCTCTTGTCCTTGCACTCTGCGTAATTTGTACGATCGGAATTATCTCCGTAAGTTCCGCAGAGGTAGACAAAGAAACGGATTCTGAAATTTCCGCGACAACCGGAATAACGGTCCACTATTATTGCGAGAACGGCACTCCCAAGATTTATTATTGGAACAGCCTGCCGACCAATAAGGAGACCAATTATCCCGGACCTTCGATGATCTCAGAAGGCAACAACTACTACAAGTACACCTTTTCCGACGTTACAAAAATAAACTTCCTGTTTATTACAAACGGCGAACAATCCGCCGAGCTGACAAGGAACACAGGTGAGTGGTGGTACAAGAACGGCCGTTGGTACAGCAAAGACCCGAGCCAGGCGGATGATTGGGACAGAACCGATATGCGCGAGGATTCGATCTACTTTGTTATCACAACACGTTTTTATGACGGCGATACCGGTAACAATGTTCATTGCTGGGATGATAAGAATGCGAATAACCCCGACAGCGACCCCGCTTGGAGAGGCGACTTTAAGGGACTTATCGACAAGCTCGATTACATCAAGGCTCTCGGCTTCTCGGCGATTTGGGTAACTCCCGTTGTTACAAACGGCGGCGGATATGACTACCACGGATACCACTCTATGGACTACAGCACGGTAGACGTTCGTTATGAGAGCGACGGCGCTACATATCAGGATCTGATCGACGCTGCTCACGAAAAGGGCATGAAGATCATTCAGGACGTTGTGTGGAACCACACCGGTAACTTCGGCGACGCAACACTTTGCCCGATGTTCACCAAGGAGTACAGCAAGATCCAGGATCTCGCTTCCCCGAGCAGTATGAAGGTCATCCCCGGAAGCGAGCTGGACAAGTCATATCCTAACTACGATAACCTCAACGGCGCGGCACAGTATCAGGCTCGTCTTGATATTATGCAGGGACTCCACTCAAGCGGTCAGCATAATACAAAGCATTATTATCACGACGCTGAGATCGCGACATATGGTCAGGTGACTGAGCAGACCGGTTCTATTGAGGGCGACTGCCGCGATACGAACACAGAGAACCCTGAGGTTGCCGAGTATATCACAAACGCTTACAAGCAGTATGTTGATATGGGCGTAGACGCGTTCCGTCTTGATACCGAAAAGCATATCAACCGCTGGACGCTCAACAGCGCCTACTTCCCCAAGTTCTCATCTATCCCTAACTTCTACATCTTCGGCGAGGTTTGCGCAAGGTGGAATTCGTATATCAACGAGGGCGGTCAGTCCGACTCCCCGTTCTTCTACACTTGGAAGGAAAACAAATCATCTTGGACAAACAGCTGGGGAACTAAGGCTTCCGATTGGAGCACAAACTTCACAAAGTCCAAGACTCATTTCTCCGAGTACGCCAACAACAGCGTTTCCTATAACAGCAACAACGCCAAGCTTAGCGGCGTAAGCTACCATAACCCCGATTATTCACAGGGTAACGGCACAGGCGTTATCGACTTTACAATGCACTGGCAGTTTGAAAATGCGAATAAAGCCTTTGGCGTAGCTCTTGAAGAAGACCACGCGTTCAACGACGCGACATGGAATGTAGTATACGTTGACTCGCACGACTACGGCCCCGACTTCTGTCAGAGGTCCCGTTATACGGGCGGCGAGCAGGCTTGGGCAGAGAATATGGATTTGATGTTCACATTCCGCGGAATCCCGTGCCTCTACTACGGCTCCGAGGTTCAGTTCCAGGCAGGTCAGACGATCGATGTCGGTCCTAACGCTCCGCTGTCAACCACAGGCCGCGCTTATTACGGCGACAACATCACCGGTAATGTTACAGCGACAGATTTTGGTAAGTACACAGGCGCGAGCGGCAACGTGGCTACAACGCTTAACAAGCCGCTTTGTAAGCACCTGTCGCAGCTTAACCAGATCAGACGCGCTGTTCCTGCCCTCCAGAAGGGTCAGTACACCACTTCTAATGTTTCAAACAGCAACATCGCGTTTACGCGCCGCTACACAAAGAACGGCGTAGACAGCCTCGCTTGCGTTGCAATTTCAGGCAGTGCTACCTTCAACAATCTGCCTAACGGTAAGTACATTGATGCCGTAACAGGCGAGCAGAAGACCGTTTCAAACGGAACACTCAGCTCATCATCTGTCGGCAAGGGCAATATGAGAGTTTGGGTATGCTGCGCTTCCGGATTCAAGGGAATCAGCGGAAAGATCGGCACAAACGGCACATACCTCAAGTAATTAAAATTCAACAGGATCGGCTCGGTCGAGTCGATCCTGTTTTTGTGCGTAAAAAAGACCGGTGAAAAGCCGGTCTAATTTTTTGGTTTATCTTTTAAGGCGGATTGAATGCAACGTCACGTTGCCGGCGTCGCCGCCGCGACAAACGCCACGTTTCACCAGCGGTCAAAGAAGCGAACGCCCTGATAACTCAAAATAAAGCGTTGGCTCTCGTGGAAAGAGCTGGTGCATAAATACGGGTTGTACATATAAAGCAGTCTGTGCTGAACAGCGGCATGGTTATCATCAAAAATATACCTGACCGCCTGCCTGCACGCGTCATTCGTACCCATAGAGGTGCTTCCGTCGTATCGGCAATACTTTATTACATCCGCAACGCTGGAATAACCGTCGGAGCACATCGCATCCTTGACCGCCTGCGCGATAAGCGCGGCTCCTATAAATCCTCCGCTGCCGAATTCGCCCATACAAAGCCGCTCAAGCAGATCTCTGTCCGCGTCGGAAAGCTCTACGGTTGAGGTAGAGTAAGACGTGTCCGGATTGTCGATCGCGAGCAAATAACCCGCGTCCCACTGAGCCTGATAATCTGCGGGATGGTCAGGGACAGCGGCGGTAGCAAACGGAACAGGACGTTCTGTTGTTGCTGCTGTACGCGAACGGGGCTTTCTGGTCGCTCTTGTCGCTTGTTCCTTGGTCTCCGCCGTAGAAGAAGCGGCAGCAGTGGTTGGCGACATCGTTGTTATCGGTGCTGTGTAAGATACAGCGTCGGTGCCGTGTACCAGTTCGATAGCGTCCGGATTAACATTGGATTCCGAGACCTCACCGTCAGAGGTGATGTTATCGCCCGACCCGCCGAAACGTATGACCGAAATCAGCGAGAACGCGGCTACCGTAACGACAACAACAGCTATCATAAATACCCGTTTGTGTTTAGTTACAAAATTAAATGCTGTTTTTGGTATCCCTTTTGGTATTTTCAAATTTTATTCACCCTAAAATGTATAAATTTGTTTAACTCTGATTATATCACAAAATATTGTATGTATCAAGTGCCATATGAGAAATAATATAATAAAAAAAGAGCTGCTCGTTTTGAGCAGCTCCCAAATAC
>ONMK01000113.1 GCA_900318905.1 uncultured Eubacteriales bacterium
ATCCCGCTTGTAGGGCACGGTCTTGACCGTGCCGCGGGCGGTGAACCAAACGTTTAGTGCTTAACCAGCGGTCAGGTCAAGACCTGACCCTACAAATTATTCTACTTAGAAGCGAGGTAATTATGACAATTTCCCTGCGAAAATGCGATTACTCCGACTGCGAAAAAATACGGCAAATGCAAAAATCCGCCTTTGCCGCGCTGCTTGAAAAATACCGCGACTATGATACAAACCCGGCATGTGAAAGCGTTGAGCGTATCCGTGAAAAAATGAACCAGCCGCAGACAACATGGTATTTTATCATCAGCGGCAGCGACGTTGTCGGCTGTGTGCGGCTGTTTGAAATAGACGACCGCACCATGCGCATATCGCCTATATTTATTCTGCCCGAATATCAAAACAGGGGCTATGCCCAAGAGGCTATGAACCTGCTTGAAAAGGAAAACCCACAGGCGGATAAATGGGAGCTCGACACCATATTGCAGGAGGAAAAACTCTGCCGCCTGTATGAAAAGCTCGGTTACCGCAAAACGGGCGAGAGCTACGGAATAAAGGACGGCATGACGATAGTGTTCTATAAAAAACCATGATTTGACAATAATAATACGTTATTTAATCCGCAACACTACCCAACAGGGGGTGTTGTTATGGACGAATTAGGTCACTGGAGATTATTTTTAAACTCGGGCAGCGTGCTCGATTATCTTGACTACAGGCGCGCTATGGAAGCGCTCGACACGGGCGCCGATACCGTAAAACGGGAGGAAACCGATGAAATTCCGAACCGAGGGACTGATAATAAAGGAACAGAATATCGGTGAACAGGACAAGCTTGTTCATGTCCTCACCAACTCTAACGGCGTTGTAAAGGCGTTTGTGCGCGGCGCTAAGAACATCAAGGGCGGCAAAGCGGCGGCGACCTCGCTGCTCAGCTACTCGCTTCTGACGTTCCATACCGGGCGTGACAGCTACTCGATAGGCGACGCGCGCACTCTGCGCGTTTTTTCAAAGCTGCGCGGCGACGTTAAAAAAATGTGCCTTGCCCAGTATTTTTGCGAGCTTGCGCTCACTATCTGCCCGCGTGAGAAAAACGCGGAAAAATATCTCAGCCTCGTGCTCAATTCGCTGTATCTTATAAACGAGGACAAGCGGCCTGCCGAGCTTGTAAAGCCGTGCCTTGAAATGCGGCTTGCGGCAATGGCGGGCTACCTGCCCGATCTGATAATGTGCAGAACCTGCGGTGTTTATACCGCTCCGCTCACGTACTTTTTTCCTCAGACGGGCGAGATAGAGTGTGAGCGCTGCCGAGGCTCAAACGCCGGCGGCGCCGTGCCGCTTACCGAGGCTGCGCTTACCGCTTTGCGCCATACCGTGTACGCCGACGATGACAAGCTCTTCTCTTTCTCGCTTTCGGACGAGGGGCTTGAGCTTTTGAACCGCGCGAGCGAGGCGTATTTGCAATACAGATTTGAAAAGGAATTTAAAACACTTAATTTTTATAAAGCTATTAAATAACTATGATGAACAGACATTACAAAACACTTGAACTGAATAAAATACTTGAGCAGCTCGCGTCGCGCACAAACCTTTCGGACGCGCGCGATATGGCGCTTGCGCTTGAGCCGCAGACCGATATTGAAAAGGTGCGCTTTTTGCTTAAACAGACCGACGACGCGGTATCGCTGAGCGGCCGGTTCGGCGCTCCGTCCTTCGGCGGTGCTGTAAACTGCTCGGGCAGTCTCAGACGCGCTGAGGCGGGCGGCTGCCTTACAGCGGGCGAGCTGCTTAAGATCGCCGACACTTTGCGCATAATCCGCACCGTTAAGGAGTGGCAGTCGCGCTGCTCCTCGGTTGAAACAACGCTTGACAGCGATTTCAGCGGACTTATCTCTAATAAATACCTCGAGGAAAAAATCACCTCGGCTATCATAAGCGAGGAGGAGATCTCCGACAAGGCGAGCAACACGCTCTCGGATATCCGCCGCAAAATACGCACGGCTTCCTCAAAAGCGCGCGAAACGCTTGACAAAATCATCCGCAGCAGCAAATACATAAAATACCTGCAGGATACTATCGTAACCCAGCGCGACGGCAGATATGTCGTGCCCGTTCGCGCCGAGTGCCGCAACAATGTGCCGGGCTTGGTTCACGACACCTCGTCAAGCGGACAGACCGTGTTCATCGAGCCGATGGGCGTTGTGCAGGCTAATAACGACATCAAGCTGCTGAAGGGCAAGGAAGAGGAGGAAATCGAGCGTATCCTCTTTGAGCTTTCCGCAAACGCGGGCGACTTTGCCGACGCTATTATCCGCAGCTACCAAAGCCTTACGCGCCTCAATCTTATTTTTGCCAAGGCTGACCTTGCTTATTCAATGCGCGCCTCAATGCCCAAAATCAACGACAGGGGTGAAATAAACCTCAAACAGGCGCGTCATCCGCTTATTCCGAAGGACAAGGTCGTGCCTATCGACATTCATCTCGGCAAGGACTTTGACACCCTTGTTATCACCGGCCCCAACACGGGCGGCAAAACCGTAACGCTTAAAACGCTCGGTGTGCTCACTTTAATGGCTATGTGCGGACTTTTGGTGCCCTGCGCCGACAACAGCGAGCTAAGCGTTTTCCGCCGCGTTTTGGTGGATATAGGCGACGAGCAGAGCATTGAGCAGTCGCTTTCCACCTTCTCGGCGCACATGACCAATATCATTCAGATAATAAAGTTAGCCAACGCCGGCTCGCTCTGTCTTATTGACGAGCTCGGCGCGGGAACCGACCCTGTCGAGGGCGCGGCGCTCGCTATTGCCATACTTGAAAAGCTGCGCGAAAAGCACACTAAAATCGCCTCCACCACCCATTACGCCGAGCTAAAGGAGTTCGCACTGCGCACCGAGGGCGTTGAAAACGGAAGCTGCGAGTTTGACGTAGCAACGCTGAAGCCGACATACAGGCTGCTCATCGGCGTTCCCGGCAAGAGCAACGCCTTCGCTATCTCAAAGCGGCTTGGCATGGACAGCGCGGTCGTAGAGCGCGCTCAGCAGCTTGTCAGCAGCGAGAACCGCCGGTTTGAGGACGTTGTTGAAAAGCTTGAAAAGCAGCGCCAGAGCCTTGAAAAGCAGGTTGAAAACGCCAACCGCCTAACCGCAAAGGCTAACACCGAAAAGCAAAAGGCTGAAAATGAGCTGAAAAGGGCAAAAGCCGACGCCGAGCGCGAGGTCGAGCAAGCCAGACAGGAGGCGCAGCGCATTATTTCAAGGACGCGCGCGCAGGCAGACGCGCTTGTTGAGGAACTTGAAAAGGCGCGAAAGGAAAAGGAGATGTCAGCAGAAACGCGCTCAAAGCTGAGGCGCGACATCGACAAAATGGAAGCCTACGCCGACCCCGTAAAGCTCAAAAACACTCCCGACGAGGAATACAAGCTGCCTCGTCCGCTCAAGGTGGGCGACGAGGTGCTCATTTACGATATTGACAAAAACGCCACGGTTTTAGCGCCGCCAAATAAGGACGGAATAGTGCTGGTACAGGCGGGCATAATAAAAACCCGTGTTGACATTAAAAATCTTCGTCTGCTCAAATCAAAATTAAAACCCAACGTTCCGAAATTTGCCTCAACGCGCAACGTGCCGAGCCGAATGGACGTACGCCCCGAAACCGAGGTAGACGTGCGCGGACAGACCGCCTATGAAGCGGTGGCTATCGTTGACAAGGCTATAGACAACGCGGTGCTCTCGGGCGTTTCAAAGCTCACTATTATCCACGGCAAGGGCACTGGTGTGCTCCGCCGCGAAATAAACCGGCACCTCCGTCATCACAAGGCGGTAAAATCCCAACGCCTCGGAACGTTCGGCGAGGGCGAGGACGGCGTAACGATTGTAGAGCTGAAATAGTTGATAAATAGGAGATATATATGAAAAAACAGTTTCTTGACAGCGGAAAAATAGTCGGCACCCACGGAATCAAGGGCGAGGTAAGAATCGACCCGTGGTGCGA
>ONMK01000112.1 GCA_900318905.1 uncultured Eubacteriales bacterium
AAGGCTCAGGCTCCCTATGTCGCTGTCCTTAATTTTCAGCTCACGGCATAGCTTTTTTCTGAGTGTATCGTCGTTATAGCTCAGGGGGATGTGCAGATTGTTAACTCTTATCATAAGCTTTCCCCCGCGATAATACCGCTTGCAAACGCAAAGTGCAGGTTATATCCGCCGCATTCGCCGCAAACGTCAATGGCTTCTCCGCAGATGTACAGGTTATTAACGCGCCTGCTCTGCATGGTTTTGCCGTCAATTTCGTTTCCCTTAACTCCGCCGAGGGCGCACTGCGCCTGCTCAAAGCCTGCGTTGCCCGTGACGGTGAAGGTCATATTTTTAGCTGTTTTTACAAGCGCGTTTAGCTCGTTTTCGGTCAAGTCGGAAATATTCTTGTTAAGCTCGATTTTGCTCGTTTTAATTACAGCCTGAGCAAGCCTTTTTTGAAGAATACCCGTGAAGATATTCTCGGCTGTTAAGTCACTAAACAGCATTTTGTTATTCAGTAAATGTGTGTATAATTCTTTTTCGGAAATAAAATCAGCTAAATCAAGGCTGATTTTATCGCCTTTTTCGTCGTAAAGGGATAGGTTGAACACACAAATACCCGACAATGCGCCGTCCGCAAACTGAACCTCGCCGCTTTCGGCTTTAATTTCCTTGCTGTTTCGGCTGAGCGTTACCGTTGCCGTTGCACGTAAGCCCTTGAGCGATTTGATAACGCCTGCGTCCACCTTGATTGGGCATAGCGCAGGGGAGAAGGGCAGGGCGGTATGGCCGAGGTTCTTCAGGTAATCGCTCGCGGAAGCGCTTCCGCCGAGCTTGGGAGACGCCTTAGAGCCGCAGCAGATTACAAGCTTGTCCGCGGTAATCACACCGTCCGCGGTTTTTACCGTAAAGCCGTTTTGCCTGCTTATGCTGTGAATATTCTGCTTGCAGAGTATCGTTACGCCGAGCCTTTCGGCGTTGAAGCGCAGTACGTCGAGCACCGAGCTTGCCTGCTTGCTGACAGGATAATACCTGCCCTCGCTGTCGCAGAAGGTCAGCAGACCGAGGTTTTTAAAGTACGACAAAAGCTTGTCCGTATCGTACCTTTTAAGCACGTCCGCAAGTCCGTCAAACGTGCCCTTGTATTTATCGGCAGCGACGTTTTTGTTTGTCAGGTTGCACCTGCCGTTGCCGGTAGATAGCAGCTTTTTGCCGACTCTGTCGTTTTTTTCGATTATCGCGATATTCAGCTTTGAATTTTTAAGCTTTGCGGCAACCGCGCACATCAAGCCCGAGGCGCCGCCGCCGATAATAACCGCGTCAAATTGCATTTTCATATTTCACCTGTCACACCTGTCAAATAAAAAGGCAGCGTTATGCTGCCCTTAATCTTTATTACGCCTTTGGTGCGAGCAGCGAGAAAATTCCGCCTGCGCCCATGCTTACCGCAAGGCTTGCCGCGCCCATGATAATTCCTGCGATTACAACGCCGCACATTACGGCGATTACGCTCTTTTTAAATCCCATATCCAAAAAGCTTGCCGCAAGCGTTCCTGTCCATGCGCCTGTGCCGGGAAGGGGAATTCCTACGAACAGCATAAGCGCGATAAACAGACCTCTGCCTGCCTTAGCCTGAAGCTTTTTGCCGCCTTTTTCACCCTTGTTGTAGCACCAGGTAAAGAACTTGCCGATATATTTTTTGTCCTTACCCCAGATAAGAACCTTTCTCGCAAAGAAGTAAATCAGCGGAACAGGGAGCATATTGCCGATTACGCAGACAACATATGCCCAGAAAAGCTGCCAGCCTTCCATACCCATACCGACCGCGACGGGGATTGCGCCTCTGAGCTCGACAATCGGAACCATTGAAATCAAGAATATAATAAGATACTTAACAAACATAGAATTCTCCTTGTAATTTTATCCTTGGATAGTATAGCAGAATTTGTCACATTTTTCAATATCGAAAACTTAAAATTTGGGGCATAATATTGAAATACTTTTATACTCATTGACATTATTATATTTTGAGATACAATATAATATGGGGAGTGATGAAATGGGGTCAAGGCGTACAGGAAAAGTTTTCAGAGCCGTTGTTTTTGCGCTTACGGCGTTTATGATTGGCTTTGCCTTTGTACATTCGTCAATGTCCGCCGCGGCTTCTTCGGTAGAGAGCGCCGAAGCGCTTGATTTTATCACGCAGATTTTCCGCAGTTTCGGCTTTTCAATCGAGATGACCGACCATATCATCAGGAAGCTCGCGCATTTTTCCGAGTTTACCGTAATCGGCGGTCTCCTTACAAGCTGCGCGTACTCCTTTGACCGCTTTAAGCCGTACAGATATATTTTTGCGGTGCTGTTTACAGGGCTTTTTACCGCGGTTATTGATGAATTTATTCAGCTTTTTTCGGACGGACGCTCCGGAGAGATTGTCGATGTTTTGCTCGACTTTTCGGGAGTTGTAACGGGAACGCTGATAATGCTTTTGTTTTACAAAATTTACATAAATATTCGTACAAAAAGTAAGAGGGATAAAAAAGAGAATGGGACAGACTAAAGAGGTTATTAAAGAGAACAAAATGGGCACTATGCCCGTAACAAAGCTGATTTTTACAATGTCGCTGCCTGCGATTTTGTCAATGACGATTTTGGCGATGTACAACGTTGTAGACAGCATTTTTATCGGCAATTACAGCCAAAAGGGACTTACGGCGATGTCGCTTGTATATCCCTTGCAGCTCGTGCTGATTTCGGTTTCGGTCGGCACGGCGGTCGGCGTTAACTCGCTTGTATCGCGTAAGCTGGGCGAAAAGCAGTTTGAGCAGGCAAATTCCGCGGCAACTCACGGACTAATCACGTGCTTTTTCTCATACGCCCTGTTTTTGATACTCGGAATTTTCTCGGTAAGGCCGTTTATGAGCCTGTTTTCAACCGACGCCGAGACCGTGCAGTACGGCGTTGATTACCTGACAATCGTGCTGTGTCTGTCGCTGTTTTCGATTATTCAGGTGATGATTGAAAAGACCCTGCAGGCTACGGGAAATATGATATACCCGATGCTGTTCCAAATGGTCGGCGCGGTGGTCAATATCATCTTCGACCCGTTGCTGATTTTCGGCGTTGGATTTTTCCCGGAGATGGGCGTTGCAGGTGCGGCAATCGCCACGGTATTCGGACAGTTCTGCGGAATGTTGTTCGCGGTAATCGTGCTCTTTACCAAAACACACGAGGTCAAAATCACCTTCAAGGGCTTTAAACTCAGCGCAAACGTTCTAAAGCAGATTTACGCTGTCGGCTTCCCTTCAATTATTATGCAGTCAATCAGCGCGATTATGACGCTTGGACTTAACGCGATATTTACCGCTAACAATTCGGCTGCGTCGGTCACCGTTTTGGGCGTTTATTTCAAGCTGCAAAGCTTTGTGTTTATGCCGTGCTTTGGTCTTAACCAGGGCGTTTTGCCTGTGCTCGGCTACAACTACGGCGCGAGGAACAAAAAGAGGGTTTACTCCACTTTAAAGGTCGGTATCACCGTCGCCGTGTCGATTATGGCGGCAGGCGTGCTGTTGATGTGGCTTATCCCCGACAAGCTTATTTCGCTGTTCGGCGGCGACCAAAGCCTGATGAACGCAGGCGTTCCGGCGTTCAGAATTATCAGCCTGTGCTTTATCCCTGCGGCGGTCAGCATTATTCTTATCACGCTGTTTCAGGCGACAGGCAAGGGCTTTAGAGGATTGTTTATCTCCTTTGCGCGTCAGCTTGTAGTGCTCCTTCCCGTGGCATATCTGCTGTCGGTAGTAATCGGCGTGGACGCGGTATGGTACGCCTTCCCGATTGCAGAGGCGGTAGCGCTGGTAATCGCGTTGTTGTTCTTTGTTAACCTCGTCAGGAACGATTTTAAGAAATTGCAGTAAATTTAATATCTTAACACCAAGCCTCGGCGCATATATATGTACCGAGGTGATTTTTTTGGAAGAAAAAATTTTGTACGATGAAAACTGGCAGA
>ONMK01000111.1 GCA_900318905.1 uncultured Eubacteriales bacterium
CTTCCGTTCCCGCGAGGCAGCGTGACGCTGCACCCAATCCGCGAATCTAATGTTTGTGCGACAGAAAACTTCCGTTCCCGCGAGATATGACGCGCCGTTGCAGAAACCTTTTTGTTATTACAATTTCTCCAAAGGCGCGCCGGGTGCAGCGTCACGCTGCCGATTGGCATTTTTCGCAAAAAAACCGCTTCAGTCGGTGAAATGTGATGTATTTTTACAAATTGAATTGTCAGTCCCGCAGTGCTATAATAAATAGGTAATATTATAAGAATCGGAGTAATCATATGGACACCAGAGAAAACCTCAGAAATATAGCTATCATCGCGCACGTCGACCACGGCAAAACCACCCTTGTCGACCAGCTTCTCCGTCAGAGCGGCGTTTTCCGCGAGAACGAGGCTGTTGAGGAGCGCGTTATGGACTCAAACGATTTGGAGCGCGAGCGCGGAATAACTATCCTTTCAAAGCCCACCGCGGTTATGTATAAGGACATCAAAATCAATATAGTAGACACGCCCGGACACGCCGATTTCGGCGGCGAGGTCGAGCGCATTCTGCAAATGGTAGACGGCGTAGTCCTGCTTGTAGACGCCTTTGAGGGCTGTATGCCCCAGACGCGCTTTGTGCTTAAAAAGGCTTTGGGGCTTGGCAAAAAGCCGCTTGTAGTGCTCAATAAAATCGACCGTCCCGGCGCGCGCCCCGAGGAGGTTGTTGACGAGGTTCTCGACCTTTTTATCGAGCTCGGAGCCGACGACGATCAGCTTGAATTCCCTGTAATTTACGCCTCAGCCCGCGACGGCTACGCTACAGACGATTACAACGATCAGGGAAATGACATGACGCCGCTCTTTGAAGCAATCGTAAACGAGATTCCCGCACCCAAGGGCGAGCTTGACGCCGGACTGCAAATACTTATCTCAAATATCGACGCCGATAATTTTGTCGGAAGAATAGGCGTGGGAAGGGTAGAGCGCGGCTCGGTTAAAAACGGCCAGTCCGTTACGCTTTGCCATGCCGACGGCACAACAAAGGTCGTAAAAATCGGCAAGCTTTATCAGTTTGAGGGCTTAAAGCGCATTGAGTGCGACGAGGCTTCCTTTGGCGATATCGTATGCATAAGCGGCATTCAGGACATCAATATCGGCGAGTCCCCTTCGTTAAAATAGACGAGCCCACCGTCACCATGAATTTCATCGTAAACAACTCACCGTTTGCCGGCAGAGAGGGCAAGTACGTCACCTCCAGAAATATCCGCGACAGACTGTTTAAAGAGACCGAAACGAACATCGCCCTCAGGGTTGAGGAGACCGACAGCGCCGACACCTTCAAGGTATCGGGACGCGGCGAGCTTCACCTTTCCATTCTTATCGAAACAATGCGCCGCCAGAACTTTGAGTTCCAGGTATCGCGCCCCGAGGTCATCACCAAGACGATCGACGGCAAGCTTTGCGAGCCTATGGAGTACCTTATAGTAGAGGTCCCCGATTCGTATGTAGGCGCGGTAATGGAAAAGCTCGGATCGCGCAAGGCTGAGCTTATCAATATGGGGACCCGCGACGGCGGCGTTACCCACATCGAGTTCAGAATACCCGCCAGAGGCCTTATGGGCTACCGCCCCGAGTTTCTTACCGACACCAACGGCAACGGCATTATGAACCACGTTTTCGACGGCTACGAGCCGTTTAAGGGCGAGATAGTAACCCGTCACCAAGGCTCGCTCATCGCCTTTGAAACGGGCGATTCCGTAACCTACGGACTGTATGCCGCCCAGGAGAGGGGCAGGCTGTTTATCGGCGCGGGCGTTCCCGTTTACGAGGGAATGATAGTCGGCGCAAGCCCCAAGTCCGAGGACATCACCGTTAACGTCTGCAAAAAGAAGCACATCACCAACACGCGCGCTTCGGGCTCCGACGACGCGCTGAAGCTCACCCCTCCCACCGTTATGTCGCTTGAGCAGTGCCTTGAGTTCATTGCCGACGACGAGCTTGTGGAGGTAACTCCCGAAAATATCCGCATGCGCAAAAGGATCCTATCAAAGGAACAGCGCATGAAGCAGCAATTCCGCAATAAAAAATCCTGAGTATGAATTTTGTTATTTTAGATTTGGAGTGGAACAGCGCCTACAGCAAGTCCGCTCACCGCTTTGTAAATGAAATAATCGAGTTCGGCGCGGTAAAGGTCGACGGCGAGCTTAACGAAATCGGCTCGTTCTCGCGCCTTATCACCCCGAAAGTCAAAAAGAACCTCAACGGCAGGGTAAAGCAGCTCACCCACCTCACAAACGAGGATATGGAGGGCGGCGGCGACTTTTTGTCCGTTACCCGCGAGTTTGAGAGCTTTGTTGACGGCGCCGTTGTAATGACATGGGGCACGGGCGATATCCACGCGCTTATCGATAATTTTTTGTTCTATACCAAGAGCAGGCGCATTCCGTTTTTAAAGAGCTACTGCGACTTGCAGGAGTACTGCGAAAAGGCGATAGGGCAGTTTGACGAGGGTAACCAGATAGGTCTGGGGCGCTTTGCCGAGATAATCGGGGTCGAGTTCTCGGAGGAGGAGCAGCACAGGGCTGCCGCCGACGCGTATCTGAGCCTTAAAAACCTTAAAAAGGTGATGGGCGGCTACCCGCTTGAAGAGTGCGTTATGGACGCCGACTGCGAGGAATTTTATGACCGAATGCTCTTTAAAAATTACTTTATAACCGATATAGCCTCTCCCGAAATCGACCGCGAACAGCTTAAGTTCTTCTGCGGGCAGTGCGGTAAACAGGCGCAAAGGGTAAAGCGCTGGAAGCTTCACAACAAAAACTTCAACGCCGATTTCTACTGCAAAAACTGCGATACCCGCTTTACGGGAAGGGTATCGTTCAAAAAGCGCTTTGACGGCGTAAAAGTCAACCGGAAGATCATCCTCAAAGCCGAGAAAAAAGAATAATCGTATAAAAAGTCAGGGAATCACAAATATTCCCTGATTTTTTCATTTTTATTTCATATAGTTTTCACTTTTGGGGATTATTATATTGACAACATAAAGAGTGACGCCTTATCACAGGGCAATAAAGGAGGATATTCCATGTCAGACCAATATTTTAACGACAACATTTTTGATGAAAACAGCGGCACAAACGAGCCGGAAAAAAGCTGTGAGGAAGCACCCGCCGGGGAAAGCGCAAGCGGTTATGACACCACGCGCGACATGTACGACGGATACGATTACTCCACGGAGCAGACACATGCTGCTCAGGCAAGCGAGCCCGTTCAGGAAAGCTCTTACGAGTGGAACTCTGACCGCAACTATTCCGACGGCGAGTATCACTATTCATATATAAACGGCGCAAACAGAAACGCCGACCACAACCCCAACAATTACGAGGACGCGTATTCAAACAGCGCGTACCAAAGCGGCGCGTCCGACGACGTGTATTCAAGCGGTCAAAGCGCCAATCCCTACGCTGAGCAGTATGCCGAATACTCAAACAGCGGCAGCGCTTACGGCGGCAGCTCTCAAAGCACCGTAAAAGCGGCAAAGGCGGCAAAGCCTAAAAAAGACAAAAAGTTCGCTTCAAAGGGCTTTGTAGCGGCGGCGCTCGCTATCGCCGTGCTCGGCTCAACGGCGCTGGGCTTCGGCGGCGGAATAATGGCAGGCAAGATGGGCGGCTCCGGCAGCTCCGACAGCTCAGCTGTTCAGGAAACTACCGCGGCAGGCTCCGGCAGCACCATTACAAACGCCGCTGCAAAAACATCGGCGCTCACCACCTCGGACATTGTAAAAAAGACCGCAAACAGCGTTGTTGAGATCGTTACCGAGGCTACCGTTTCGGGCGGATTCTCCCAGCGTTACGCCGCAAAGGGCGCGGGCTCGGGCGTTATCATCTCGGACGACGGCTATATCGTCACCAACTATCACGTTATTGACGGCGCGAATAAAATCACCGTAACACTGCGCGACGGCACAAGCTCATATGACGCAAAGCTCATCGGCAGCGACGAGGACAACGACATCGCGCTTCTTAAAATCGACGCCACCGGACTTACAGCGGCTGAGATCGGCAACAGCAGCGACCTTGTTGTAGGCGATTATGTTATCGCTATCGGCAACCCGCTGGGAACCTTGGGCGGAACCGTGACCGACGGCATTATCAGCGCTCTTGCCCGTGAGGTGACTATAGAGAACAAGAACCTCACTCTGCTTCAGACAAACGCTCAGATCAGCCCCGGCAACTCGGGCGGCGGTCTGTTCAACGCGGAAGGCAAGCTCATTGGTATCGTTAACGCCAAGGACAGCGCCACCGAGGTTGAGGGCATTGCGTTCGCCATTCCTATCAACACCGTTTCAAGTATAATAAAAGACCTTAAGGAATACGGCTACAACAGAGATAAAACCGACACCGGCATGGAGTTTGTCGACATAAACTCCTATGATTCGGCGTTCTATTACAACGTAAATCAGCTCGGAGTATATGTTCTCTCAGTCGATAAAGGCTCCAACGCCGAGGCAGCGGGCTTCCGCTCGGGCGATCTTATCACCGCTGTAAACGGAACCGAGGTTTCAAGCACGGCTGACATCACCAAGGCGCTGAAGGATAAATCCGTAGGCGACACGGTTACGTTCACCGTTTCACGCGCAAGCAAGACCCAGGATATTTCGTTTGAGCTTACCGAGTATGTTCCCTCGGCAAAGCCCAACACAGAGGAAAAGCAGGACGACTTCCAGTCAGACGAAAGCCTTTGGGATCGCCTGTTCAACTGGTAAACCCAATCAAGTGACAATAACGCTATTTTCAGATAAATGATCTCCTTATAAGCAGAGGCGCTCGATTATTCGGGCGCCTCTTGCCCGTTGCCACGGGAGGGCAGCTTCAATAAAACCTCTATTTTGCTGTTGCATCTCCTTGACGTATAACTTAATAATGTGATATTATAGTGTCAGAAAAATTACGGAGGAATAAAAGTGGACATATTTTTAAATATTCTGCTGCTTGTT
>ONMK01000110.1 GCA_900318905.1 uncultured Eubacteriales bacterium
CGCGTTTCCGCGACGATTTGGCGGTTATACTGAGCTTCGTCTGCGGTTGCGGATTGTACGGCTGATTGTGAGCTTTCGGAAATTTCTTCCCTTATGCCCTGCACCGCCGACTTTATGGGAAAAATCAGCGAGCAGACCATAAACGCCCCGAGCACAAGGTTTAACACTCTTTTTACCGAGCTGTCGCTTACGAAGTTTGATACCAACGCGCATATCAATGAAGCACAGCATACCGAAGCCGCGACTGCGCCCAAGCCGTTCATACTCCCCCTCCGCCGATTAAAAACACCATTGCGGCGGAGATAATGAACACCGCGGCGATGCATAGCAAAACGGCGATTAACACAGAGAAAACCGAACCGATACCGTCGAGCAGAACGGCGCTTTGATTAAGCCCCATAACCTCTGCCGCGGCTTTGCCTGTTTTGAGCGACAATGACCAGAGAAGGCAGTTTATCAGTATCGGCAAAAAAGTCACGCCGACCGCGATTATTACAAAAACTCCCAAGCCCGATTTTAAGAGCGACACACTGCCCGACACGGTTCGGTACGCTTCCGAAAGAGCCGAGCCAACCACGGGCACAAAGGAGCTTAGCGCAAAGCGCACCGTCCTGCCCGATACGTTATCGAGCGAGCCTGCGAGCACCTGCTTAATGCCGAGGACAGAAGTGAAAATTGTCATTACAAACGCCAAAATCCACTTGAACGCCTTTGAGATAAACGACGTAAAGCCGTTAAGGTTAATGCCCGGCGAAAGTCCGCCCGATATGCTGATTCCCAAAAACATATTCAAAAACGGCACGATTATCTTTTGAGCGGTCTGCGCCACCCCCTGCCCTGCCGCGATTACCGAAGCGCAGTACGCCGCCGAGCCGAACGCCTGACCTGACGTTACCATAAGCGTTCCAGCAATCGGCACAAAGGCGAGTAATAAATTTGAAGCGTTTACTATAACATCGCACGCCGTATTGACCGCGCCTATTGACGGCGGCAAAACCGAACAGCATATGCACAGCGCCGAGGCGGTGTTGAGCGTTTCACCGATTTGAGGGCTGAGGGATGATTTATAAGCGCTGAGCATTGAGCAAATAAGAAGCAGTGCGATTATCGAGATTAACCCCGACAGCGGTGATTTTGAACTGTCCGCGGCGACGCCTTCAATCTCGCTCATAATATTATCAAAGCTCAAATTTGAAAGAGCGTTTGCGTCGGCGCTGTCAGCTCCAATACTGAGCATATGCTCCCTCGCCTCGTCCGACAAGCTGCCGTAAACCTCGGAAAAATCGTATTTGTATTCCTCGGCGCTGACCGTCAGGGCGGATATATTCAAAAGTGCGATTAGCACTGTTATAATTGTCAAAAACTTTTTCACGTCTTACCTCTTGATTAATTCCAAAACGACATTTAAAATGTCCGAGTACAGCGGCAAAGCGGCGATTGTGACGAGGATTTTGCCCGTGAGCGTTACCGTGCCTGCAAGCGAAGAACTGCCCGAATCGCGGCAGACGTTGGCGGTGAATTCCGTCACCAGGCAAATGCCGATAACCTTCAAAAGAATTGCGATATAGCCTGTGCTTATGCTCGAGGCGGCGGTGATTTCGCTGATTTTGTCCGTGATTTGCGCGACGTTTGAAAACAGCGAAAATAAAATCACAACCGAGGCGCACAATCCGAGCATTAACGCGATTTCGGCGTTTTTAGGCTTTAATGTGAGGGCGATTATAACCGCGGCGACCGACAACGCGCAGACTGAAACTATGCTCATCAAAAGTTAAACATCCGCTTGATAGTCTCGAAAAGCGAGCTTATCTGCGTGATTATCATTGTTAGCACCACAATCAGCCCGGCAAGCGTTGTGAGCATTGCCTGTTCCTCCCTGCCGCTCCTGATTAATAGCTGGGAGAGCACCGCCACGATTATGCCGACAGCCGCGATTTTGAAAATTAACTCTACGTCCATTTAAACCTCTTTATTCTTTCAGAGAATAATAATTGCCGTTGATATTCCGCCGAACAATCCCAGCGCCCTGTATATTCTCGACTTGTCCTTTAGCGCGTTTTCGCACTCGCTCAGCCTGTTTTGGAAAATCTCGCCGTACAGTCCAAGGTGCTTTAGCTGACCTTCGATATCCGTTGTGCCGAGGGCTGAGCCGAATTTGTATAATAATTCTTTATCAGAATTATTTAAGCCGTATTTTTTCGGCAAAGCACTTAACGAATTATCCCAAAAAGCCGTAAAAGGAACATCGGTTTTGGGAGTATCAAAAAGCTCCAAGCCCGAGCCTCTTGCGCTTGAAATTACGAGCGAGAAAATATCTGCGCTGTTGTACCTGATTTGCGTTTGCAATAGCGAGATAAACACGCAGAATTTGTCGTAAAAATCGCGCCTGTTTTTGAGCCTTTGGGTTAAGACACAGCCCGTGAAAAAGCCTGCCGAGGCTATCAGCAGACAGCCGATGAGCTTAATTACCAAGCAAATCACCTGCCCTTTCCACAGCGCTTATCTCTCCTGCGTTTTTACGGCTTTTTAAGAAAACAACCGTGCCGAACGCGCCTGTTTTAAGGAGCTTTACAGCGTTAGGCTTGCCGAGTAGCTCTGACTTGTTCTTCGCGTGCAGGGCGGCGATTACCGAAACTCCGCTGTTAACGCAGCTTTCCACTGCTTTTAAGTCCTCTGTCGTGCCGATTTCGTCACAAATTATGTACTCGGGCGACATACACCTAAGTGCCTGCTCGACCGCCTTGTGCTTTGGATAACCGCAGAACACGTCGCACAAGCCGACGTCGTTTTGATTAACTCCGCAGACAGGCGCGGCAAGCTCTCCGCGTTCGTCGATTAGGGAAATGTTTTTATTTTCTTTTTCAGAAATATATCTTGCCAAATCACGCAAAATTGTGGTTTTTCCCGAGCAAGGCTCGCCGCAGATTAAAACTCCGTTTTGCATATTTTCAATTTGCGAAATCAACTTATCGGCGCAGCCCTTTACCTCTCTGGCAATTCTCAGGTTAATCGAGCTTATATCGCGGATATTCACGATTTTTCCCGATTCGACAACCGCCGTGCCGCAAACGCCTGCCCTGTGACCGCCGCTGACGGTCACAAAGCCGTTGATAATCTCGTTTTGTACCGAATAGACCGAGTAACGGCAAATTCTGTTGAAGCTGTCAATCAAATCTGCCTTGGTAATTATAACAGCCTTGTCCGGTAAAGCTTGTAAAAGTCCGCCGTCGTTTGACGGAAAATAAACTCCGTCCCGCGCGGAGATTGTTAGCGGACGGTTTAAGCGCAAACGGATATCTGTTGCGCTTTGCGCGATAAAGTCCATATACGGTTCCAAAAACCGCTTTACAGGCGGACTTAGGCAATTAACCGCCGAGAGTATCTTTTTATAATTCATCTGCATAAGAATTCCTCCGATAATTTATTCTATGCAGACAAGCATAAAAAAAGACCTTCCGAAAAACGAAAGGTCGAATGTTTATTTTTATTTGAGCATATCGAGGAATTCCTGCTCGGAAATTATATTTATTCCGAGGGTTTGCGCCTTTGTAAGCTTGCTTCCGGCGTCCTCGCCGGCTAAAACATAAGTGGTCTTTTTTGATACCGAGGAACTGGTTTTTCCGCCGTTTTCCTCAATAATTTTTCCTGCCTCGCTGCGCTTCATAGTCGGCAGAGTTCCTGTCAGCACGAAGGTCATACCCTCGAAAGCTCCGCCTTTTTTGCGCTGTTCCGACGGCTTCATATCAAGCCCTAATTCCTTAAACTGGCTGATTAGGTCGGATGTGCCGTCGAGCGAAAAATAGTCCTCAAGGCTCTGCGCCATAATCTTGCCGAAGCCCTCGATTTTTTCAAAGTCCTCAGCCTTGGCGCTCATAATGTCGTCAATCGTGACGAAGTTTTCGCAGATAAGCTTTGCCGCTTTAAGCCCGATATTTCGTATTCCGAGTGCGAAAATCAGGCGGTAAAGCTCGTTGTGCTTTGACTTTTCAACCGCGGAGATAAGGTTATTCGCGGACTTTTCCGCCTTGCGGTCGAGAGAGCTGATATCCTCTGCCTTTAGCCTGTACAAATCGGCAGGGGATTTTACAAGCCCCTGCTCCGCGAGCTGTTCAAG
>ONMK01000109.1 GCA_900318905.1 uncultured Eubacteriales bacterium
CGACAACGATTTGGGCTTAGAGGACAGGATGTCTTACTTTACAACCAATCCCAAGGGCGCGAACTCTGAGCCTGAGAACATTTCGCTTGTTGCAGGCGAAAGCATTACCGTATCAAACTACGGCTTTGACCCGACAAATATGATTGCTATCAGAAGGGCGCTTGAGGGTAGTCTTTACCAGGACAGCAAGGCAACTCAGGAGCTTGTAAAGCAGATGAATTTGTACTCCGAAGGCAGCGAGGAATTTGACGGAGCAGTGGCGTTTGACAGTCTTGTTGAAACTCTTAAGCAGATGTTTGCAGTATCAGGCTCAATGGGTCATAACCCTGCGGACGGTCACTCAGAGGGCGGTATGACAATTAACCGCGAGATATACAACCAGTTCAGACGCAACGATACACAGCTTCCCAACAACTACTACGAGGTTGAAATCACCGCCGACGAGCTCGAATTGATGAAGAGTTATCTTGCGAATCCCGAGAACAACCGCTACTCCCTCTTTAACAAAAACTGCGCTTCCGGCGCTGTTGATATGTGGAACACAACGCTTGCCGACAGACCTGAGTACAAGCTCACCGCTAACTACTCAACTATCGCCACCGAGCCGATGTCACTTTACTTTGAGCTCGGTCAGATGGCAAACAAGAATCTTGACGGCAAGGCAGGCACAAACTTTGTTCCCCACACCGTAAGATACACGGATGAAATCATTGATACCATCGAGAAGATTAAGGCAATCGGAGAGGTTGAGCTCACCGACGAGTGCAAGGCGAAGATTGACTCCGCCCGTGAGGCTTACGACGCCTTGACCGACGGCGAAAAGGAGCGCGTATGGAATTACGACGATCTTGTTCAGGCTGAGCAGACCTATGAAGCCCTTAAGAAAGCTAAAGAGGACAAGGAGCCCAAGGCATTAATCGGAGACGTTAATAACGACGGCATAGTTGACGTTATGGACTCTATCCTCATTCAGAGATACACAACCGACAAAGTTGAGCTCACCGACGAGCAGCTCTATGTTGCCGACGTTAACGACGACGGACAGGTTGACGTTATTGACGCGATGCAAATTCAGAAGTACTCTGTAGAAAAGATTACTGAATTTGACAAAAAGGCATAAGCTGAATAATTAACCACATATAACAAAACAGCTGTTATCCGCTTAGGGTAACAGCTGTTTTTATGTTTGAGTTATTCAGCCCTCAATATAGAGGTTGTAAATATAGTTCATATCAACGTTGCCGTTAATTCCGCCTACATAACCGTTGTCTGAGTACTGCCAAACGTCGCAGGCTACGGAGTTTGAGCTTGCCCATTCGGCGTCCCAAATTGAATAGCCCTTTTGACGGAACAAGTCGGTATTCAGCTTGTTGTTATGAGCAAAAACGCTTCCGCTTGCATAAATGCCGGCCTTGTAGCCCTTCGCCTTAAGAGCGTCACAAAATGCAACCGACATATTCGTAAGCGTTGCCTGTGAGTTTATCTTCAGGGAATACGGATCCTCTACGTCGTAATAGAACGGCAAATCAAGCTTTCTTCCGCCGAGCACCTTTATACACGCCTGAGCCTCAGCCTTTGCTTCACTAAGGTTTTCGGCGCACATATACCAGTATGAGCCGATTTTAAGTCCTGCGGCACGAGCCTTGTTGTAGTTGTTCACAAACTGATTGTCCGCGGTAGTTTTGAAGCCTGCGCGGATAATAACGTAATTTATGCCCGACGCCTTTAGCTTGTTAAAGTCAATATTTCCGCCCTGCCAGGACGAAACGTCAACGCATTTTATGTTGCTTCCGCTGACTGTCACGGTGCACTTTGCGGTAACGCCGTTATATGTCTTTGCGGTTATTACGGCTGTGCCGAGCGCCTTTGCCTTAAGCGTTACAAGATATCCCGAGCGGCTCTCAATGCTGACAGCCTTGTTTGAGCTTGTCCACTCGAGAGTATAGGGCGTGTTGTACGAGCCGTCGTTGAAGAACTCCTTAAGGCGGATAACGTCGCCCACCTTGATATTGCATTTCGTCGCGTTGAGCGTTACGGTTTTCGGAGCAGGCTTAACGGTAATATCCGCGTAAGCCCTGAAACCGTTTTGAAGCTGACAGTAAATTCTGGTTTTTCCAGCGGAAACGCCTGTCATAAGTCCGTTTGTCCTGCCGATTACCGCGATATTTTCATTCTCGGAATAATATTCCTTGGAGATTACCGCCTTGCCGTCCTCGGCGTAGCTTACAAAACCGAGCATCTCTCCCACGCCTGCGGTTACGGAGGAAACGTTGAGCCTTACCGTAGGAGATAGTTCTTTTACTTCAACCTCACATTTTGCGGTTACGCCGTTAATAAGCTTGCAGACTACCTTTGCTTTTCCCAAGCCTACGGCGGTGAATTCGCCTGTGCGGTAATCTACGTCTACGACGCTTTCGTCGGTAGAGTAGAAAAATCTGTTGGCGGCGAAATGACCGTTGCCGACAACAAAGCTGTTGAGGTCAAAGCCTTCTCCCAAACCGACAACAAGCGACGGCGTGTTCATAATAAGCGCCTCGGCTTCCAGTCCTATATACACAACACATTCGTCATGCAAGCCGTTTGCCGCGGAGCAGGTAACGGTTATTATTCCCGTTTTATGAGGGATAATCATTCCGCTGTCGCTAATTACCGCAACACTTTCATCCGAGGATGTATATGTAACCTCTGCCGCGTCGGTGGACATTCCGATAAAATACGTCTCGTTAATGCCCATATAAACGAGCTTTTCGTCAAATGACAGATATGAAGCGTTAATATCTTCCGAAGCTTCTGTGGCAGGCTCTGTAGTAACAGGCTGTTCGGTAACTACCTCTGTCGTCAACGGTTCGGTTAATTCTTCGGTAACTTCCTCTGTTGTCCGGGGTTCGGTTACTTCCTCGGTAACTTCCTCTGTTGTCAACGGTTCGGTTACTTCTTCGGTCGTTTCTTCCTCAGTCACTTCTTCCGTAATCTCAGTTGACTGTTGAGCCGTGGTGTTCTCAAAGGTAGGCTCAACAGGACCGTTATCGCGATAGCTCTGGTATTCGTCGCTGTTAATGTTAACAAGCCCTGCCGTGTGCATTTGTATAAGCGACGCATCGGTTATTGTAACAAAACCGTCAAAATTAACGTCGTAAAGCGTAGACTTCGCTTCGGTAAGCTCCTCCATATACGCGCAGTAGCGCTGTATTACGGTCGCGTCCTTTACGTCAAAATGGTAAGACCTGCTGTCGCTCATTTCTACCCATTCTTCACTTTCAGCGGCAAAACCCGAAACGCACGACACTGCCGAGAGCGTTACAAAAGCTGAAAGCAAAGCGGATATTATTCTTTTTGTTTTTACTAACATAAAACTCCTTCAATACGTTTTTAATTCTTTATGCGTATTAAATTATATATCAAACAGTGTCAATTTGTCAATAGAATGACAAAACAAGACAAAATATAACACTAATAAAATACAGCCTAAAACAGGTAAATGTTTCAGGCTGTGGTGGATTATTTTTCTATTATAGAATTATACGCCGTATATGCGGCGGAAATGTCCATATTGCAGGTCAGCACATAGAACTTTGTAAGATGAAGCAAACGCTCCAAATTGACGAGCATTTTTTCGGCTGTTTCGCGGTTTACCATCCTTGCGGTTTGGAAGTAAAGCTTTTGGATTATCTCTTTGTTGTCGGGAATTCTTACGGAATTTTCCTCTCCCCTCTCGACAAAGATTATCGCCTTTAACGGATAACTTTCATTCAGTGCGATACCGCTTCCGCCGTCAAAAGGCGTGCCGTAAGCTTGAGCGTGGTCGTCGTAAAGCCTGACGACAGGCTTGTCGTCATTCATTATATGCACCTTATCCCCGAAAGCCTTTAGCCATAGCTTGGTGTGAGTGCTCTTTCCTACTCCCGAATCGGCAGAAAACAGATACGCTCCGCCGTCGTAAATCAGTGCCGAGGAATGGACGAGCATTACGCCGTGCTTTATCGCCGCGCGGTTGAATTCGCTCGATATAGCAAAGTTTTCAATTCCGCCGATTGTCGTTCCCTTGGCAGAACGCGAAAGCAAGTTTTCAAGGTGCTTGTTGGGTACAGCTATGGTAATATCGGCTTCCTTTTCGCCGCTATA
>ONMK01000106.1:0-4480 GCA_900318905.1 uncultured Eubacteriales bacterium
TGCGCTCAGCTTAAGAGCCTTGACAGCCGTATCGGCTATTTCGGAATCGTAAATATATACCTTAGCCTTGTTGTGAGTCATTATCTCGGCTGTTTCGCCTGCCGAAAGGTTGAAGTTCACGGGGTTGACTATAGCGCCGAGCTTTTGCGGAGCGATGTAGCCGAACAAGAACTGGGGGCAGTTGAACAGCTGAAACATCACGATATCCGACTTTTTAACGCCGTCGCTCTTTAAAGCGTTGGCAAATCTGTTGCAGTCGGCGTTGAGCTCCCCGTAAGTCCACTGCTTTTTTTCTGCAGGAGAAATAACCGCCGGCTTGTAGCCGAAGCGGCGCACATTGCGCATAAATCCGTTGAGCCAGGTAAACTCCGACTCAAAGGTCTCCTGAAACATTTTATGGTCGTAGGTATAAGTCATAAAAATCTCCTTTTATCTGTTGTACAGTATTTTACTCGTACTTTCCCAAAAGAATACTTGAATTTTGACCGCCGAAGCCGAACGCGTTTGACATAGCGTATTTGATGTCGGCTTTTTTAGCGGTGTTGGGTACAAAGTCGATTCCCTCGCATTCGGGGTCTACCTCGTTTAAGTTGATTGTGGGAGGGATGATCCCCGTTTCGATAGCCTTTACGCAGGCGATAGCCTCGGTGATTCCGCCGGCGCCCATCATATGTCCCGTGGCGCCCTTTGTTGAGCTGACATAGGGGAGAGAGCCGCCGAAAATTTCTTTGATAGCGGCGGTCTCAACAGCGTCGCCCTTGTGGGTGGCTGTGCCGTGAGCGTTGATATATCCGACGTCGGAGGGCTTTATACCGGCGTCGTTTATAGCCTGACGGATGCAAGCCAAAGCGCCCCTGCCCTCGGGGTGAGGAGCGGTAACGTGATAAGCGTCGCAGGTGTTGCCGCATCCGGCTATTTCGGCGTAGATTTTAGCGCCGCGAGCCTTTGCGTGTTCCTCGGTTTCAAGCACGAGCGCGCCGCCGCCCTCGCCAATAACAAATCCGTCGCGTGTGACGTCAAAGGGACGGCTTGCCGTTACGGGGTCGTCGTTGCGGCGTGAAAGAGCCTTGGCGTTTGCGAGCGAATAGATAACCAGCGGACAAAGCACGCTTTCGGCTCCTACGGCAAGCATAACGTCAGCCTTGCCTGCCTGCATATATGTTGCGGCTATGTAAATCGCGTCGCCGCCCGATGAACAGGCTGTGCTCACGGTAAAGCTGGGACCCTGAATATTGTAATCAATCGCTATATTCGCGGCGGCAATGTTGCCCAGTATTTTCGGGATAAAGCGAGGTCCCACCTTTTTGTGAGAAGCGCCCGAAAGTGCGTCCTGGGTAAAGGCGGTAGTGGAAACGCCTGCCATGGCGGTTCCCATTACAATGCCCGTGCGCTCCGGCTCGATGGTAAGTCCGCTCTGCTTAAGCGCCTCCTCAGCCGCTATGTAAGCGTACTGCATAAAGGGATCGGTTTTCCTCACCAAATCCTTTTCAAGAAAATCGGTGGGGTTAAAGTCTTTTATCTCGCCTGCAAACTGAACCGCAAGCTCCGATGGGTCAAAGCTTTTGATGGTGTCGATACCCGATTTGCCCTCTGTAAGGTTTTTCCAGTACTCGTCAACGCCTATACCTATAGGGGTAACGGCGCCCATTCCTGTGATAACGATTTTTTTCATTTCAGCATACTCCGTTCAAAATTTTAAAATAGCTATTTACATTTTGCATATTGTTATGCTATATTTAGATTATAACAGATTATTCCAAATTTTCAACACCATACATAATGCAAAAATTATTTGTTGTGAATGCTTCTATGCAGAAATTGCATAGGGAACGTGACGTTCCATCCGGCGCGCCTTTGGATAAATTGTAATAACAAAAAGGTTTCTGCAACGGCGCATTATATCTCGCGGGTCTGGAAGTTAAGTTTATTGCAAACGTTTGATTCGCGTACTGAAAGTCGCGTCACGCGACCGGCGCGTCATTTCTCGCGGGAACGGAAGGTTTGTTTATTGAAAACGTCTGATTCGCGTACTGTCCGTCGCGTCACGCGACCGGCGCAACATAAATCGCGGGAACGGAAGTTTTGTTTATTGCAAACATCTGATTCGCGTACTGAAAGTCGCGTCACGCGACCGGCGGGTCTTAAATCTCGGGTTAGGAAGGTCTTTTAACTGCAATTGTATGATTTGCGTAATGGGTGTTGAGATACTTGACTAAACGGAGGAAACCATGGACATAAACCAACTCAACTGTTTTATATCGGTAGCTCAGACGCTAAATTTTTCCGAGGCAGCACGTCGCAATTATGTTTCACAGTCGACTGTCAGCCGCTATATCAGCGACTTGGAAAAGGAATTCGGAGTTCAGCTTTTTACGCGTTCCCACCGTGATGTTGTGATGACTAACGAGGGGAAAATGCTTCTTCCTTACGCACTTGAAATCGTTGCCGCTATTGATAAGGCTAAGAAAACAATTAAACGAATGCAAAACGGCGGTACAGGCAAGCTGACGATCGGCTGCGATATTACATCAATGGAATTTCCGTCGCGCTGCATAGCCGATTTTACATCAAAATACAATGGCATTTCTGTTGAGCTCAGGCGACTTGATGCAGTTGACAGCAGCCTGGCGGTAACGGGCGGAGACTTTGATTTCTGCTTTTTACCGCGCGATATGATTCCTGAAAGCTCGGGGATAGAAACGCTCGTGACACACATAGATCCGCTCGTTGTGCTCGCATCGGCAAACGATGATTTCAGCCGGAATAAAAATCTCAGCCCGGGTGCGCTTTCAAACAGAAAGCTTGTTTTGCTATCGGAATCAGCCGCGCCTATCCTGTATATGGAAATTCTGGACATGCTTCGCACCTTTCATATAACGCCTACGGTCGACGGAGTGTTCGACGAGCTTATGGAGGTGTACACGGCCGTACTGTCATGTATGGGAATTTCGATTGTACCGCAGTCGCTTGCCGGACTTGTGGCGGGCAGCAAGGCTATATCGATACCGATTCCCGACGCGGATACAGGCATAGCCTATGTAATGGCATGGTCAAAGACAATTTCCAATCCTGTTGCAGGGCTGTTTATTGAAACGGTAAAAAAATACGCCACAGGTGATGACGGCGGATACGGCTTATAATACTATTATCAAATAAAACATCGGCAGGGTAAAGCACGCGCTTTATCCTGCCGATGTTTTATTCTTTTGGGATCCACACCGAGCCGGCAAAGTACAGGTACTTGTCCGACACATACCACTGAGTGCCCTTCTCGTACTTTTCTCTTGCCTCTTTTATCGACTCGTCGCCGCCGTCTATTATTTCGTCCTTCATATAGTCCGAGTAAACATAGGTGACGGTGCTCTCCTTATCGACAAGCTCGCCGTTTTCAAGCTGCTTTTCAATGGTGGTGGTAAGCGTTGTGCCGTCAATGCTCCACTTTCCGGGCACTTCGACTTCCTCGCCCGTGCTGTTCGTTTTGACCTTGAGCGTGCCGTCGGTTTCAAAGGTGACCTCGGAATGCCCCGTGTAGTTTGTCTGCCAGGCGTGCGCGGTAAGCTTTTTGCCCTCATCGGTGTTAACGACGTTTTCCTTTCCGCAGGCGGTGAGCGATATGAGCATAGCTGCCGCGGCAATAGCCGCCGCCGCGATACTGATAATTCTTTTTAGAAGCATATAAAAACCCCTTTGATGTATTATAAGTGTATTGTATACCAATATTTATTGCGTGTCAAATAAAAACCTCTTGATTATATTGACTTATGCGCATTAAAGGCGTATAATAAAATCATAAAGGGGTGGCAGCGTTGAAAAGAAAAGACCTGATACAAAAGCTTGAACAAAACGGATGGTATTTAAAACGCAGCGGCGGAGGGCATGATATTTATACAAACGGAGTATCTGTCGAGCCGATTCCAAGGCACAAGGAAATAAACGAAAACCTTGCAAAAGCAATAATAAAAAGGCAGCGTTTGAAATAACAGCTATATTATTTAAAGTATCTACTTTGGAGGTATCAATATGAAAAACACATATCCTATCACTTTGATTCCCGATGAGTTTGGCTATCTGGTATTTATTCCCGATTTTAATATAAATACTCAGGGAAAAGATATTACGGAAGCGATCGAAATGGCGCGTGACGCTATAGGCATAATGGGAATAGATTATGAGGACGACGGCAAGCCTATACCCGCTCCGAGCGACATCCATTCGATTTCGGCTGATGTGAACGAAACAGTAACTTTGGTCGACGTTGATTTTGTGGAGTACAGACGAAAGAATGACATAAAGACTGTCAAGAAAAACTGTACGCTTCCAAGCTGGCTATGCTACGAAGCGGAAAAAGCGAATATAAACTTTTCTCAGGTGCTTCAAAACGCGTTAAAGCATGAATTAAAAATAGCGGAATGAATTATTTGACTTTAGAGATTAAAAAAGGCAGACATCGCTGTTATGTTTCAGCGCTGTCTGCCTGATA
>ONMK01000106.1:4496-10833 GCA_900318905.1 uncultured Eubacteriales bacterium
ATAGAGGTGATGACCGGCTGATTCGCGGCGGGGATAGTGCCGTTGCTGTCGGTGGGCTGAGCCTTTGTCGCTATTTCGTCAACGACCTCCATGCCCTCTGTCACCATGCCGAAGGCGGCGTATTTGCCGTCGAGGAAGGTGCTGTCCTGATGAACGATAAAGAACTGCGAGCTTGCGCTGTCGAGTGCTTGTGAGCGAGCCATTGAGATGACTCCGCGCTTATGGCTCATCGGGTTCTCAACGCCGTTTGATAAAAACTCGCCCTTTATAGTTTGGTCGCTTCCGCCCATGCCTGTGCCCTGAGGATCGCCGCCCTGGATCATAAAGCCCGACATGATTCTGTGGAAGGTAAGGCCGTCATAAAAGCCCTCGTTGATAAGGTTGAGGAAGTTCTGGACTGAGATAGGCGCGTAAGTGGGGTCGAGCACAAGCTTTATTTTGCCGTAATCCTTTACGTCGATCTCAACGGTTCTTGAGCTGCCTGTATAGGGCTTTTTGTAGCCTTCAAGCTCAATCGGCTTGTAATCCTTTTTGTCGTCGGTATCAGGCGTGTAGTTGTAGTCGCTCGACGAAGCCGAGGTAGTCGCCACAGCCTGGGTTGCCGCCTCTGTAGCCGATGTAGTTGCCTTTGAAGTGTTGGTGTTTATGCCCTTGACCTCGCTCTTTGTGCCGCAGCCTGCAAGCACTGCGCAGGAAAGCGCAACGGCAAGCGCGAGTACAAGGCAGATGAGCCTTTTTTTTGTATTCATTTTCTTATACCTCCGTGGTTTGAATTGTATTGCGGGAGACCGTTTCCCGTTTTCGGTTTATTTTATCACTATATGGCTTATAAAGTCAAGGATAATTATAACATTTATTGACACTTGCCTTCAATTGTGTTAGAATCTAATGCGGAATTATTATTCGGAAGTGAAAAAATGAGCAGCGAAAGAATCACATATATTCAGGCTAAAAATAAATGGTTCAATATCAAGTTCAAAGAGCTGTGGTATTACCGCGACCTTATTTTTCTGTTTGTAAAGCGGAATATAACGACCTCATACAAGCAGACGATCCTCGGACCGCTGTGGATCGTCATCAATCCCTTGCTTTCAACCACGGTCTTTACGGTTATTTTCGGCGTTATAGCGGGCATCTCCACCGACGGAAGACCTCAGTTTTTGTTTTATATGTCGGGTAATGTGCTGTGGGGCTTCTTTTCAAGCTGCCTTAACAAGTGCTCATTAACGTTTTTAAGTAATGCCCGGATTTTCGGAAAGGTGTATTTCCCGAGGCTTGTATCGCCCGTTTCCGAAAGTATTTACCACTTTATAAATTATATGATCCAGATGCTCGTGTTCATAGGTCTTGTGATCTATTATTCCGTTACGACCTCCGATGTGCAGGTCAACATGACGCTTTGCTTTGTGCCGCTTATGGTATTGCAGACCGCTCTGCTGGGAATGGGGATCGGGCTTATTATCTCATCGATCACAGCCAAGTACCGCGACCTCAATATCCTTATCGGCTTCGGAGTATCGCTTTGGATGTATATTACGCCCATTGTATATCCGGTTTCAAGGATACCCGGCGGTCTCAGAAAGATTTTTATGCTTAACCCAATGGCTCCGATAGTTGAAAGCTACCGCCACGCTTTCCTCGGCTGCGGAGCTTTTGAATGGAAATACTGGCTTGTCAGCCTCGGCGTTACCGCAATCGTAGTTTTCGCGGGCTTGCTGGTGTTTAACAAGGTTGAAAAGAACTTTATCGATACGGTATGATGATGGACAAGAATTGTGTTATAAAAACCGAACATTTACAAAAAGAATACAAGCTTGGCGTTATCGGCACGGGTACTTTGCGCCATGATATTCAAAGCTGGGTAGCAAAAAAACGCGGCAAGGACGACCCTAACCGCAGGATAGGCTCTAAGGAGTATGAGAAAGGCGATCGCTTCCTCGCGCTTGACGACGTCAATCTTGAGATATTCCGGGGCGAGCGCGTCGGGATAATAGGCGCAAACGGCGCCGGTAAATCCACGCTCTTAAAGCTTTTGTCGCGGATAACCTCTCCTACCGACGGAAGCATAGCTTACAGGGGCAGAATAGCCAGTATGCTCGAGGTCGGCACGGGCTTCCACCCCGAGCTGACGGGCAGGGATAACATATATCTCAACGGCGCTATTTTAGGAATGACGCGCGCCGAGGTAGATAAAAAGATCGATAAGATAATCGAGTTCTCCGAGTGTGAAAAGTTTATCGATACCCCGGTAAAGCGCTACTCCTCGGGAATGTTCGTCAAGCTTGCCTTTGCCGTTGCCTCTCACCTTGACGCCGAAATCATGATAATGGACGAGGTGCTTGCGGTAGGAGATATGAAGTTTCAGAAAAAATGCATCAGCAAAATGCGCGAGCTGGCGATAGACGAAAACCGCACCGTGCTTTATGTTTCGCACAACATGGGTACCATTCAGGATCTGTGCAGCCGCTGTATTGTGCTTGAGCACGGCAAAAAGGTTTATGACGGCGATGTCGACGAGGCGATAAAGCTATATATGGGTGGGGATAATGACGAATTTTTCTCTTACGAGTTTGTCGATGACAGATTCAAATCCCCCGTTAAGCGCCATGACGTCAACCTTAAAAGCGTAAAATATATCGGACGAACCACCAATTTGTTTTATGATAAAGAGCCGCTGCAGCTTGAGCTTAGCTGGGAAAACTTAGAGGATATTCCCTCGCTCTCACTCAGGATAGAGGTTCAGGACACGCGCAGGATACCTATAACGTCATATGTTATTGAGGATTTCTACAGCGGCAAAAAGGGCGAGACCCACAGCGAGCAGTTTACGCTTGATATTTCAAAAATAACCACCGGCAGATATATAACGCGTTATATTTTCTTTAACAGAAAAAACGAAAACGTGGCGTTTGAAGATATAGAGGATTCAGCAGGACTTGCGTTCAGGCGCATGTATTCCGAAACAAACAAGCGCAGCTGGAACCGCCTTTGGGGCAGCATACGCCTCGGAAATATCGGTTTGCTCGGTAAAAAAGAATAATAAATAAAACAGGGGCAGGCAACGTCATTTTGTTGCCTGCCCTAAGCTTATCCTCTTATAAAATCCAAAATATCCGCCGTTACTTCGTCCTGCCTGAAATCGTTTAAAATCTCATGACGGCAGCCGTCGTACAGCTTCATTTTAACGTTCTTGCCGTTAGCCTTAAGGTTTTTATATACCTTTGTCACGCCCTTGCCGTAGTTGCCTACAGGGTCGTCGATTCCCGACAGTAAAAGGATGGGCAGTGTGCTCCCCACGTTTTTGAACCAGGTTTTGCTGTTGCATAGCGTGTGAAGCTTAAGCAGGGTGTAAAAGCCGTTTAATGTAAAGTGGAAGGTGCAGAATTTGTCCTGACGGAAGGTGTCGCGCACCTTTTTGTCAGAGCTTACCCACGCAATTACGTCGTCCTCGTCTTTAAAATGGCTGCGGCAGATCCGCGGAGTAGCGGCGCAGCGCGCTATGAACGAGCCCATACTGTGGCCGAGCAGATAGCAGGGGAGAGAGGGGTGCTCGCTCTTAATCAGGCGCGATACATTCTGCAAGTCCTCAACGAGCAGCTTCCAGCTGCCAAGATACCCCAGATCGCTTTCGCCGTTGGCGGTGTATCCGTGTCCGAGATGGTCGTATCCGTAGCAGATAAAGCCCTCCTCAGCCATTTTGCGCATGAAGCCGTCATATCGGCTTATGTGCTCAGTCATGCCGTGCGCGACGTGAAACAGCCCCTGCGGCTCACCGCCGGGCGTGTAAACCCTGCAATATAGCTTGTGGATACCGTCGCTTGAGGGTATCCGCCTTTCGGTTATTACCATAAAAAAATCAACTCTATTTGCCTGAATGTAAAAATAATGCGGAATTCGGCAGCGTGACGCTGCACCCAGTACGCGAATCAGACGTTTGCGCTACAGAAAACTTCTGTTCCCGCGAGATATGACGCGCCGTTACAGAAACGTATCTGTTATATCATGCTCTCCAAAGGCGCGCTTCCTGCCGCGTGGCGGCCTATTCGATGGGTTCGAAGTCAGCTGCGCCGTGTTTGCAGAGCGGGCAGATAAAGTCCTCGGGCAGCTCGTCGCCCTCGTAAACATATCCGCAAATCTTGCATACCCAGCCTTTTTTGCCCTCGGTTTCGGGCTTGGGCTTAACGTTGTTCTGGTAGTAGGTGTATGTCATTGTCTCTCTGTCGGAGATAACGCGAGCCTCGGTTACGGTGCAGATGAACATTCCGTGGGTGTCAAGGTCAACATAGTCCTCGACCTTGAGCGACATAAACGAGTTGATGTACTTGGGCAGGAACGCAAGGCCGTTGTCCGAGCGGAGGATCTCGCTGCCCGCAAACTTGTCAACGTTCTTGCCGCTTTGGAAGCCGAAGTTCTCAAACACGCTGAACGGCGCGTCGGTGGACAGGCAGTTTACGTTCATAACGCCCGTATTCTTGATCGTATGGTGCGAGTAGTTCTGCTTGTTGATGCATACCGCGATCCTGTTGGGCTGGTTTGTAACCTGGGTGACGGTGTTAACGATAAGTCCGTTGTCCTTTTTGCCGTCGTTTGAGGTTATAACATACAGACCGTAGCCGATGTTGAAAAGCGCGGTGAGGTCGTTCTTGTTGGCTGTCTCGCCGTCCTGCTCGATATAATCGTGGCAGAGCGCTGAGGCGAGCTTGTCAATCTGTTCGCGGCTCTCGTCGTTGAGCGCGGACATGATTTTGACGGTAGGCTCAATAAATTCAAGGTTCTTGCAGCCCTCAAGCATTTTCTTCATTGTCTTAGCCGCAAGAGGAGCCCACGAGCCGTTCTCGATAAACGCTATCTGCTTGTTTTGGAAGTTCCTCTCTGTCAGGTGCTCAATAAATTCGCGCATGAAGGGGAAGATGTCGGCATTGTATGTTGTGGTGGCGAGCACGATCCTGCCGTAGCGGAACGCGTCCTCAACACATTCAGCCATATCCTCACGTGCGAGGTCGTTTACAACAACCTTGGGGCAGCCCTTAGCCTTAAGCTTTTCGGCAAGCAGCTCAACAGCCGCCTTTGTGTGGCCGTAAACCGAGGTATAGGCTATCATAATGCCCTCGGTCTCAACGCCGTAGCTCGACCATGTGTTGTAAAGGTCAAGATAGTAGCCGAGGTTCTCTTTAAGAATGGGGCCGTGAAGCGGACAGATAGTCTGAATGTCAAGCTTGGCCGCCTTTTTAAGCACGTTCTGAACCTGAGCGCCGTACTTGCCGACAATGCCGATGTAATAGCGCCTTGCCTCGCACGCCCAGTCCTCGTCAACGTCAAGAGCGCCGAACTTTCCGAAGCCGTCAGCCGAGAAAAGCACCTTGTCCTTGGTGTCGTATGTCATTATTACCTCAGGCCAGTGAACCATGGGAGCCGCCACAAAAGCGAGGGTGTGCTCGCCCAGCTCAAGGGTGTCGCCCTCTTTAACGACGATCCTTCTGTCCTCAAACTCGGTGCCGAAAAAGTTTTTCATCATGGTGAAGGCCTTAGCGCTCGATACTATGATGGCATCGGGATAGCTTGTCATAAAGTTGAGGATGTTAGCCGAATGGTCGGGCTCCATGTGCTGAACAACGAGATAGTCGGGCTTGCGCTCGCCCAGAGCTTCTTCAAGGTTGTTGAGCCACTCAAACTTAAAGTTGCGGTCAACGGTGTCCATTATTGCGATTTTTTTGTCAATGATAGCGTATGAGTTGTAAGCCATGCCGTTTGGCACGTCGTACTGCCCCTCAAAAAGGTCGATTTTGTGGTCGTTTACGCCGATATAAGCGATGTCGTTTGTAACTTTCATGCAAAAACCTCTTTCTTTGAATAATTTTGTGTTTGCTTGGTACAATTGTACCATAAGCTCAGTTTTTTTACAAGGATTTTTTATATCAAAAAGCAAAAAAATACATTCATTTGCACACAAATTATTTTTACAAAAACTATTGACTTTAAATAATACTTGTGATACAATCAATTTGTAAACAAAATAATTTTATTTAAGGAGGTTTTGCCGATGTCAATTTACGATTATAAAGTAAAAACGAGGAAAGGCGAGGATTTTGACCTGTCCTCTCTTAAGGGAAAGGTTATCCTTGTTGTAAACACAGCCACGGGCTGCGGTTTTACTCCGCAGTATAAGGGGCTGGAGGCGCTTTATGAGAAATATCACGAAAAGGGCTTTGAAATTCTGGATTTTCCCTGCAATCAGTTCGGTAATCAGGCTCCCGAGGGCGACGACCAAATCCATGAGTTCTGCACCTTAAGGTACAATACGCAGTTCGATCAGATGAAGAAGATCGAAGTCAACGGC
>ONMK01000103.1 GCA_900318905.1 uncultured Eubacteriales bacterium
GAGGGGAATCTTCCGCCGTATAAGGCGGCGCTTGGCGTCAACAAGGAACGCGGGTTGGTGCTTGTTATGCTGGACTGCGGCGAACACAGCAACCTTCTTTCCGTAAAGCGCGGCATATTTGGGGTAGTTAAAGATATTATTTAGATTTTTAGATAAGTTAAATGGATATTGGGAGGCTCTATTTTGAAGGTAGGACTTGACATAGGCTCAACCACTATAAAGTGCGTTGTTTTAAACGATGAAAACAAGCTGATTTACAGCACATACGAGCGGCACCTTTCTCAAATCACCGACAAAATCGCCGAAATATTGAATCGCGTACGCGGTGAGATAGAAGGCGTTGAGAACGCTCCCTTAGCGCTTTCGGGCTCGGCGGGCATGGGCGTTGCCCAGGACTGCGGAATTGAGTTTGTGCAGGAGGTTTACGCCACCAGAGTTGCCGCCAATACATTCATCCCCGGCACCGACGTCGTTATCGAGCTGGGCGGCGAGGACGCCAAGATACTGTTTTTGACAAACGGCATGGAGGTCCGCATGAACGGAACCTGCGCCGGAGGTACGGGCGCGTTTATCGACCAGATGGCTACCCTGCTCAACGTTCCTCTTGAAGAGATGGACGACCTCGCAAAGCAATACGAAAAGACATATACAATAGCCTCTCGCTGCGGCGTTTTTGCCAAAACCGACATCCAGCCGCTGCTTAATCAGGGCGCGCGAAAAAGCGACATCGCGGAGAGCATTTTCAACGCGGTCGTGAGCCAGACCGTAGCGGGACTTGCCCAGGGCAGAGAGATCGAGGGACAGATAGTTTACCTCGGCGGTCCCCTTACGTTTATGAGCGAGCTTAGAAACTGTTTTGACCGCACGCTTAAAACAAAGGGCATCTGCCCCGAGAACTCGCTGTACTATGTAGCGGCGGGCGCGGCTCTCTGCGCCGAAAAGCCGATCGACTTTGACGATGTCATCGACAAGGTAAAAAACTACAGCGCCACGGGCAACTTCGCCTTCAACAGTCCGCTGTTTGAGAGCGAGGCGGAATACGACGCTTTCTCAGCCCGTCACGCCAGAGCCGACGTAAAGCAAAAGGAGCTTAAGGGCTACAGCGGCAAGGCTTACATAGGCATGGACGCCGGCTCCACCACCGTTAAGGGCGTTGTGCTCAACGAACAGGGCGAGCTGCTGTTTTCTAAATATCTGCCCTCAAAAGGAAACCCAGTTGAAATCATCAAGGCTTTCCTCGAGGAGGTTTACGCCGTCAACCCCGGTCTGAACGTCGTTTCATCGGCGGTAACGGGCTACGGCGAGGACATTATCAAAAACGCCTTCGACGTTGACTACGGCATTGTTGAGACTATCGCTCACTTCACCGCCGCAAAATATTTTATGCCAGACGTTGAGTTTATCATCGACATCGGCGGTCAGGACATCAAGTGCTTTAAGATACACAACGGCGCTATCGACAACATCTTCCTCAACGAGGCATGCTCATCGGGCTGCGGAAGCTTTTTGCAAACCTTCGCCAACGCCCTCGGCTACGAGATAGAGGAGTTTTCAAAGCTCGGCCTTTTTGCCAAGCGCCCCGTTGATTTGGGCTCGCGCTGCACGGTATTTATGAACTCCAGCGTAAAGCAGGCTCAGAAGGACGGCGCGACTATTGAGGATATTTCGGCGGGTCTTTCGCTGAGCGTCGTCAAAAACGCGCTCTATAAAGTAATAAGGGCCTCAAGCCCCGACGAGCTGGGCAAGAGGATAGTTGTTCAGGGCGGAACCTTCCTTAACGACGCCGTTTTAAGAGCGTTTGAAATGGAAATGGACACCCAGGTTGTGCGCCCGAACATTGCAGGTCTTATGGGCGCTTACGGCGCGGCTCTGTACGCCAAGCGCAAGTCAAAGGGCGAGGGCAAAAGCAAGATATCAAACGCCGAGGACTTAAAGAACTTTGTCCATGAAATTAAGGTAACAAACTGCGGCCTTTGCAACAACAACTGCAGATTGACAATAAACTCCTTCGGAGGCGGCAGGCGCTTTATCGCGGGCAACCGCTGCGAGCGCCCCATAACCAAAAAAGCGCCGTCGTCCGATTTGAATATGTACGACTACAAGCTGAGGCTCCTCAACAGCTACAAGCCTGTTGAGGGACTGCGCGGCAAGCTGGGCATACCCATGGGACTTAACATGTACGAGCTTTACCCGTTCTGGTACCGCTTCTTTACCGAGCTGAAATTTGAGGTTCACCACTCGCCCGCTTCATCAAGAAAGCTTTACCAGCGCGGTCAGCAGACCATTCCGAGCGACACCGTCTGCTTCCCGGCAAAGCTTATGCACGGCCATGTACAGACGCTTATCGACGAGGGCATGGAAAACATCTTCTATCCCTGCCTTTCCTACAACTTTGACGAGCGCCTTGGCGATAACCACTACAACTGCCCCGTAGTTGCTTACTATCCCGAGGTCATCAAGAACAACATGAAGGATATCCGCAAGGTCAACTTCATCAAGGAGTATCTCGGCATTCACCGTCCCAAGGACTTCCCCAAGAAGGCTTACGAGCGGCTGTCGTTCTACTTCCCCGACCTCACCTTAAACGAGGTCAGAGTTGCGGCTAAGAAGGCTTATGAGGAATATGACGCCTACATGGCAAAGGTGCGCCAAAAAGGCGACGAGATAATCGAGCGAGCCGAAAAAGAGGGCAAGAAGATCTTTGTGTTAGCGGGCAGACCGTACCACGTCGACCCTGAGATAAACCACGGAATCGACAAGCTCATTGCGGGCTTTGACGTGGCGATCGTAAGCGAGGATGTTGTATCGCCGCGCGTAAACGCGTTCCGCACCCATGTGCTGAACCAGTGGACTTACCATTCAAGGCTGTACGCCGCCGCAAAATACGTCACAACCAGAAAGGACATGGAGCTTGTTCAGCTTGTTTCGTTTGGCTGCGGCGTTGACGCTATCACCACCGACGAAGTCAGAGAGATACTCGAGAGCAAGAATAAAATCTACACACAGATAAAAATTGACGAAATCACCAATCTGGGCGCGGTCAAAATCAGAATCAGAAGCCTGCTTGCGGCTATTGAAAACGATTGATGCTTTCAAAAAGGATTAAATTATGGCTGAATTAAAATACGACAAAAAAACAGGGCGCCTGATGTTTACCAAGCAGATGAAGCGCGAGGGCTACACGCTTCTAATGCCCAACATGGCTCCTATCCACTTCCGCATTTTGGCGAGCGTTTTCCGCAGCTTCGGCTACAACTGCAAGCTGCTTGAAACAACGGGACCCGAAATTGCCCAGACAGGCTTAAAATACGTTCACAACGACACCTGCTATCCCGCGCTGCTCGTTATCGGTCAGTTCATAAACGCGCTGCAAAGCGGCGAATACGACGTTCACAAAACCGCGCTTATGATCACCCAGACCGGCGGCGGCTGCCGCGCCTCAAACTACATCCACCTGCTCAGAAAGGCGCTTAAAAGGGCGGGGTTCGCGTTTGTTCCGGTTGTTTCGCTCAGCTTCGGAATGGAGAAAAACAGCGGCTTTTCGCTTACCCTTCCGCTTATACGCCGCTTTGTGGGCGGTCTTGTTTACGGCGACCAGCTTATGCTGCTGTCAAACCAGACCAAGCCCTATGAGGTAAACAAGGGCGAGACCATGGCGCTTGTAGAGCGCTGGAGCGAGAGGATATCAAAACTGCTCATCGACGGCAAGGGCTACTCGCTTGAGGAGGTAGACGAAAACCTGCACAAGCTCACTAAAGACTTTTCAAAAATCGAGCTCAACCGCGTTCCCAAGGTAAAGGTCGGCGTTGTAGGCGAGATTTACGTTAAATATTCAAAAATGGCAAACAACGGCTTGGAGGAATTCCTCGCCGAGCAGGACTGCGAGGTGTGCCTGCCCGGGCTTATGGGATTTGCGTCGTTCAAGGTCGACAACCGGATCGAGGACTACAAGATGTTCGGCGGCAGCCGCATAAAGTACGAGTTCTGCAAGCGGCTTCTCGACTACCTTACAAGCCTTGAGACCCTTATGATAGAGTCCGCCGAGCGCTTCAACTTTGTTCCGCCGCACAAATACGCCCACACAAAAGAGCTTGTAAAGGGCGTTATTGGTTACGGCAGCAAAATGGGCGAGGGCTGGCTGCTCACCGCGGAAATGCTTGAGCTTGCCGAGACGGGCTACGAAAACATCGTATGCACACAGCCCTTCGGCTGCCTGCCCAACCACATCAACGGCAAGGGCGCAATACGCAGGATCAAAGAGGTCAAGCCCAACGCCAACATAGTCACCATCGACTACGACCCCGGCGCTCCCAAGGTAAACCAGGAGAACCGCATTAAGCTTATGCTCGCCGTAGGCAGAGAAGAGCTTAAGAAAAAAGAGGCGGCTGAGCAGGAGGCACATCCCCAAACAACCGAAGAATAATTACAGCGGACGCTCAGGCGTCCGCTTTTGCTTTGTCAAAATCACTAAATTCATATACTTATTTTTGGATTGCGTAAAAATCATGAATATGTTATGATAATAGTGCCAAACAAATTGAATACGTCATAGAAAAGTGTGCATTTTTATTTTTGATAAAAATGCAGGCTCTAATTTCACATTTTTCTATGACGTGAGATCAATTTGTTTGGCGACAATCCGCGATGATGTTAGCGGAAAATAACAATCGAATAGGATACATATTAAAAAGTGGCTATCGCACAATTGCGACAGCCACTTTTGACATTATCGGCTCCCATTATCTCTGCACCCGATATTTTCGAATCGTTGATAAAATAGGCGGTAAAACCAACTATCGCGTCCCAGCAGCCGTGGAGCAGAAAGATCATGCCGGTTGACAGAAACAATTCGTGTCGTGCTGTTTTTTGATCGCCCTGAGCTTTTGCTGTGCGATAAGCGTAGAAATGTCGTCCCTGATTCATTTGCCAAAGAATGTGCATAGGAAAAACGATCCCTAAAATGATAGCAAAAGGATTCAGCGTAACGATTTTTTCAACGACGCCGTACACCAAGCCAATCGTTCCGGCGGCGAGCATATAATCACGCTCCCGGGTAAAGCGATATCTTTTATCGGAAAGCCAAAAGCCTAAGAATTTGAACGTTTCTTCCAACAGAGCGGCTCTCAGAAAATCGCCGATGAGTTCTCTGCTAAAGCCCGATAAACCTATCAGGTTTGCGATGTTATCCCAAATGATTTCGGTAATGATAATCGGAATCGTCGAGCATACCAGACCGTAAAGAAAGGCTATCACCCAATAATTGATTTTCTTTTTTTGCTCCATTTTCTTACCCGCCTTTAGATAATTATTTTTTCTCATTATACACTGAATTCTGTTATTTTTCATTAACCAGTATGGTTAATGAAAAAAGTATCAGAATAATGTATAATAAAATGAACTATTTTCAATACGGAGGAAGTGTGTATGAGAAAAACAAAGCTAAACCGGATTATTATACATATCCTTACAGCGGTTTTACTGCTGACGGCGTTTCCTGTCAGCGTAGCTGCAGCTAATCAGACGTATCAGACGAAGGATGTGACCGCCTATCTATACAGCATGGACAGCAAAACAAAGCTGGAATGTCTGTTTAATGATGACCTGTCCTCGGTACCGTATGTTGACGCGGCGGATTACCTGAACCAAATCTTTACCGTAAGCTTTACTGAGAGCAAAGGCGATGACGGCGTCTATTCCGTAACAAGTAAAAACGGTACCATGACGGTCGATCCGCAAAAGGACACCGTATCTTTTGACGCCTATGAAGAATTCACAAGCCGGAATGTAAATTCGAAAAATTCCGCGATTGAAAGCGACTATCTGAATGAAGCCGGCGGATCGTATATCACTAAGCCGTCAAAGGTCACTCTTGAACTGTCGCCTTACAAAATCGATCTTGTTGAGTTGAGCGGCAAGGTGTATTTTCCGCTTTATACGATCAACGATCTTTTCGCCGGTACATACAACGCTGCCGAATATGTTGACGGCAAGCTTTATTTTGTTCATACGATGGACAGCGAGACCGACGGCTATTTTGACAGAAGCTCACTCTATGAATCGGACAACCGCGACAAGTCTATGATCGACTATACCTATAACGAGCTCTGCTTTGCGGTGGACAATCTCTACGGTATGCCGTCAAAGTCACAGATCGCGGAAAACATACGCACAAACGGACTTGACAAAACGCTCGATAGCTTCAGCGATCAAACCAAAGAGGCAAAAGAGCTGTTGATGTCTGACAGCTTAACTGATTTTTATTTGGGATTGACCTATCTTTCCGTTCCGTTTGATGACGGCGGACATACGGTTTTCGTTTTTGAACCCTTGGCAGAAAGTGAAAAATACGCCGACACAACTTTCTTCCACGCGTGGAATGAGTTGCAAGAAGGGAATTCCGAAAAAGCGCAGGCTTTTCAATCTATTACAACGGAAATGCAGTCCGGCTCTATGATGGCGCAAATGACGGTCAGTGAAGCGAGAGACAAAGCTTATTCCGCATACGATAAAGTCAAAAGCTGGGGTAGCACTGCTCGATTCATCGTACACGGTGATACCGGTATATTTATATTTGACAGCTTCACTGATGAAGCTGTTGAGCCGTTCAAATGGTCGCTTGATTATGCGGCTGATAACGGTGTTGATAACTTTGTGATTGACCTCTCCATGAACACAGGCGGAAACTCAAATGTTTTGCAGTATATGGCAGCCATTATGACAAACAAGGAAAATCATACCAATAAGAATTCCCTTCAGACTCTGTGCACCCTTACCGGCAGCAAATATCAGAATGAGGTTGAGCTGGATTTAAACCTTGACGGAAAATTTGACGAAAAAGACAGCGAGGTGGTCTATGACTTTCATTTTGCTGTTTTGACGACAAAATGCTCATTCTCCTGCGGCAATCTTCTGCCTGTCATCGCGAAGGATAATCATATCCCGGTTATCGGCAAAACCAGCGGTGGCGGTTCCTGTATGCTGACAAAGTTCTATATGCCCGGCTCACATTATTACGCGATGTCCGGTCCCGCAAAGTTTATCTCTAACGACGGAACGGATGCGGATCTCGGCGCGGAACCGGATTACGATCTGACCACAGAGGATGCAGACGGTCTGACGGATTACACGACACTGTATGACATCGAACAGATCAGCGCCAAGGTTCACGAGTATTACGGCGAAGAACCAAACAACGCAGCCTTTGCCTCCGCCAAAAAAGAAGCTTCAGCGGATTCATCACCAGCCGATTCCGATCAAACGGGTTTTCCGGTCTGGGCAATTGTTTGTACTGCAGCTGCAGCAGTATTTCTGCTTGTTGCGATTGTCCTTATAATAAAAATAAGAAATCGTAAAAAGAATAGAGACGAGCAAAACGAACACACTTCAAGCAGCAACTAACGAAAGAAATCAGAAAGAAACTTAAAAAGGCACACCTAAGTAAGCCATACGCGAGAAACGCACAGTGAATGTTAAAAATATGGAAGAAAAATGCTTAAGCGATTCTTTTCACGCTTTTTAGGCAACGAACGGAATAGTCGGATTGAGTGACAGTTGCAGCGATTGCGACAGCCAACAAGGCGATATGTGCAATCGTGTTGAGATTTTGAACGGCATTGAAGCTGTGAACCCAAGCGCGCTCTTGTCCTGTTTGCTTAAAGCGCGCGTTGTAGCGT
>ONMK01000101.1 GCA_900318905.1 uncultured Eubacteriales bacterium
AACAGCGGAGCCTTGTGCGTAGGCGCAACACTGCTTATCAAAAGAATCAAGGGTATAAAGCGCCCTGCTTTTGCCCCTGTTCTTCCCAGCGTAACGGGCTGTTTAATGCTGCTTGACGGCGGAGCCAATGTTGACTGCCGCCCCGAAATGCTGCGTCAGTTTGCGGTTATGGCGTCGGTTTATATGGAAAAGGTAATGAAGATCAATAATCCCCGAATCGGACTTGCAAATGTCGGTACCGAGGATCATAAGGGAACTGAGCTTTACCGTGAGACTTACGGTATTTTAAAGGAGAGCAGGCTGAACTTTATCGGCAATATCGAGGGCAGAGATGTTCCTACAGGCAAATGCGACGTTGTAGTGTGCGACGGCTTTACGGGCAACATGATTCTCAAAACCTATGAAGGCGTGGCGTCTGTTTTGATGAAGGAGATCAAAAACATCTTCACGGGCAGCGCAAAAGGAAAAATGGCCGCTGCGCTTGTAATGAAAGACCTAAAGGCTATGAAAACCCGCTTTGATTACAACACATACGGCGGAGCTCCTATTCTGGGCGCTTCAAAGCCAGTATTCAAGGTGCACGGCGATGCCAAGGCTGTCACGCTTGTAAACGCTATCGGCCTGTGCATTGATTATGTTGAGGCAAATGCGATAGATATTATTTCCGCGTCACTAAAATAACGGAGAAATTAAATGGAATTAGAAGAAAGAATCGGTTATCATTTTAAGAATAAAGAGCTGTTAACGGTTGCGCTTACCCACTCCTCATACGCAAAGGAGCGCAAGGCGCAGCACATCGAATATAACGAGCGACTGGAGTTTTTGGGCGACGCGGTGCTTTCTATCATAGTCAGCGACTATATATTCAAGCATTGTCCGGATCTGCCCGAGGGCGAGCTTACCAAGCTGAGAGCGTCGCTTGTGTGTGAGAAATCGCTTTTTGAGTTTGCCAAGCAAATCAATTTGGGCGACTATATTGTACTCAGCAAGGGAGAGCGAAAGAACGGCGGCGCCGAGCGCCCCTCGATTGTATCGGACGCGTTTGAGGCGCTTATCGCGGCTGTTTACCTTGACGGAGGTATGAAGCCTGCTTCAAAGGAAGCCGCAGGTTAAGGATTATAAAACCACTTTGCAGGAAATTATCCAGAAGAATCCGGGCGAGAGGCTGGAGTATGTTCTGGTGTCGGAAAGCGGCCCCGACCACAACAAGCACTTTGTTTTTGAGGTTCACCTTAACAGCAATGTTATAGGCAAGGGCGGCGGAAAAAGCAAAAAAGAAGCTGAACAGCAGGCAGCGAGGGAAGCGTTGGAGTTGATGGGTTATTAAACCGGGAAATATTGCAATTTTTATTCCTCATAACGGCTGCCCTCATCAGTGCAGCTTTTGCAATCAAAAGAATATCACAGGTCAAAGCGTGCAGCCGACCTCCGATGATGTTGCGCGTACGCTTAAAAAAGCCAAAGAAGATTTAAAAGAAAAAAGCAAGCTTACCGAAATCGCTTTTTTCGGCGGCAGCTTTACCGCAATAGACAGAGCTTACATGATTACTCTGCTCGAAGCCGCAAAACCTTTTTTGCCTGATTTTTACGGTATACGGATTTCAACGCGCCCCGATTACATTGACGATGAGGTGCTTTCCATTCTTAAAGAATACAAGGTGACGTCGATCGAGCTTGGCGCGCAGTCAATGAATAATTCTGTATTAGAATTAAACAAGCGCGGACATTCGGCAGAAGATGTTATACAAGCCTCATCATTGATCAAGAAACGCGGCTTTTCACTCGGCTTGCAGATGATGACAGGGCTATACGGAGCGACTTTTGAAACAGACCTTGCTACTGCCCGTAAGATCATCGAGCTAAAACCCGATACAGTGCGGATATATCCCACTGTTGTAATGAAAAATACGGACTTGGCTGATTATTATTTAAACGGCAGCTTTAATCCTTATACGCTTGATGAGTCTGTTTCTCTTTGCTCAAATCTGATTCTTTTATTTGCAAAGGCTGACATAAATATTATTCGCTTAGGGCTGCATTATTCCGACAGCCTTGCTGAAAACAGCCTGGGCGGCAATTATCACCCCGCCTTTAAGGAGCTGTGCGAAAACCGGATATTCTATGAACAATTCATGGAAAAAGCAAAAAGCTTTTCCGAAAAAAAGCTCATGGTTACAATCAGCCCAAAATCTCTCTCGAAGTTTTTGGGACAAAAAAAGCGTAATATCAATAAACTCCGCGAAATGGGCTATGAGCTTGAAATTCAATTTGACGATACATTAGATAAGTACGATTTAGGGGTATGTAATGCGACTGAAATCTCTTGAAGTCCACGGCTTCAAAACTTTTCCCGATAAAACTAAATTGACATTTGAAAACGGCATTACCTCTGTTGTAGGTCCTAACGGCTCGGGAAAGAGCAACATTAGCGACGCTATCCGCTGGGTTCTCGGCGAACAGTCGCCTAAAAGCCTCAGGTGCACACGCATGGAGGATGTTGTATTCAACGGAACCGATAACCGCAAAAAGACGGGTTACGCCGAGGTTACGCTGAATATTGACAATTCCGACCGTTTTCTTGATTTTAACGGCGATGAAATTGCCGTTACCCGCCGTTATTACCGCAGCGGTGAAAGCGAGTATTTAATTAACAAGGCAGCCGTAAGGCTGAAGGATGTCAACGAGCTGTTTATGGATACAGGCCTTGGCCGCGACGGATACTCGATGATAGGGCAGGGCAAAATAGACAGCATAGTTTCCTCAAAAAGCGAGGACAGGCGTGAAATATTCGAAGAAGCGGCGGGTATTTCAAAATACCGTTACCGCAAAATCGACGCTGAACGCAAGCTGAAAAATACCGAGGACAACCTTCTTCGCCTGCGTGATATTGTAACCGAGCTTGAGGGCAGAGTAGGCCCTCTGAAAAAACAGAGCGAAAAAGCGCAGCAGTTTTTGAAGTATTCTGAGGAAAAGCGCGGACTTGAAATCGCTATCTGGCTTTTGACTTTAGATAAATCTCAGGAGAGCATAAAGCGTCAGGATGAGAGGATAGTTATAGCCAAGGCTCAGTACGATGATGCAGAGCAGGCTCTTGAGGATATCCAGACAGAAACCGAGGAAATATATAATAAAAACGGTGCTTTGGCATCGCAAATCGATTCCATTCGCGGTAAGATTTCTTCAATTGACGGAGAAATAGCCGAGAAGAACGCAAAAATATCCGTTGCCGAGAACGATATTCTCCATAATAAAGAAAATATTTTCAGGGTTAAAAATGAAATCGAACAGGCAGATAAAAATGCCGATGAATTTGAAAAAACCATCGCCGAAAAGCAGGCGCGCATTGACGTACTTGATAACGAAATAGTTTCAAATCAAAAGCTCTATGCCGAAATCAGTGAGCAGCTCAATAATATCAATATAGATTCCGGAAAAAACGGAGATATTCTTCAGGAGCTTACTGCAAAGCTGTCGCAGCTTTCCTCACAATTCGCTGACGAGCGTGTTATTGATATGACGTCAGACAGCAGCATAAACGAGCTTACAAGCCGCATTGAAGCCCTTAAAGAGTCAAATGACGACAAAGCGGCTCAGCGCGGCGACCTGATTCAGATGCGCGATAAATACGTCGCCGATATTTCCGCGGTAAAGGAAGAAATCGACTCTCTTTCAAACTCGATTGACGGACTGACTTTAAAACAGGACTCAAAAAACCGTAAAAGGGAAGATCGAAAAAGCGAGTGCGACAAGCTTTCGCTTGATGTAAGAGAACATCAGAGAAAAATCACATTTTTGGAAAACCTTGAAAATAGCCTTGAAGGCTTTTCAAAGAGTGTAAAACAGGTTGTAAACGCCTCAAAAAGCGGAAAGCTGCACGGTATTTTCGGCCCAGTATCGCGTGTGATCTCTGTTCCCAAGCGGTACGCTACGGCTATTGAGATCGCCTTGGGTGCCGCTATGCAGAATATCGTTGTCGGAAATGATGACGACGCAAAACAGGCTATCAGATATTTAAAGTCCACCGACGGCGGCAGAGCTACATTTCTTCCGCTTAACACAATTAAACCGCGAGAGCTGAAAGAACACGGCCTTGACGATTGTTACGGCTTTATCGGGATCGCGGCGGAGCTTTGCAGCTGCGATGTGAAGTTTAGCAATATACTCAGTTCACTTTTGGGAAAAATCGTAATAGCCGAGGATCTCAACAGCGCAGCGGCGATAGCCAAAAAGTATTCCTACCGATTCAAAGTCGTTACGCTTGACGGTCAGGTAGTAAACGCGGGCGGTTCGCTTACGGGCGGTTCGCTTGCCCGCAATTCGGGCATACTCAGCCGAGCTTCCGAAATAGCTCAGCTTAAAGAGAAAACAAAGTCTTTAGTCGAAAAGCAAAAGCAGGCTGAATCACAGCTTGAACAGCTTAACATTGAATACGCTTCAATTGAGGCTCAGGTTCTCGGAAGCCGCGCCGAGCTATCAAATAAACAGCAGGATCTTGTTCGTCTTGAGGCCGAGCAGAAAGCTTGTGAAAACGAGCTTTTGAATCTTAATGATTCTTTTGAAAGCGCTCAAAATGAAATAAACGACTGCCTCAATAAAATAGAAGTCTTAAAAAAGAGCAGAGAACAGGCGCGTCAGCGCTTGACCGAGCTCAGCCTTAAAATCTCTGATGCTGAACAAAAGGTCAATGTGTTGACAGGAAGCCGTGCCGAGCTTACGGAAAAACGCGAAGAACTGAGCGCAAAGCTGCAGAACATCAGGCTTTTGATCGTTACAGCGCAGAAAGATATTGACGCTCTTAACTCCGAAATTGTATTCGCAAAGAACTCGGGCAGCGACATGGACGCTCACAAAGAGGAGTTAAACGCTCAGATTTCAGAATTTGAGGCGGCGATCAATGAAAAACAAAAGGAAATAGAAGACAATAAAAAAGAGATCGAAAGCTTAAAGAACACTCAGCAATCGCATTCATCGCAGATAGAGGCTCTTAACGAACAGCGCAGTCTTCTTGAAAAGCGCAGCGTCGAAATAAGAGCAGCAGAGCGCAATAAGACTGCCGAAAGAGAAAACTCAGGCAGAGAGCTCGCCCGCCTTGAGGAGCGAAAAATCAATCTTCAAAAGGAATATGATACAATTATCTCCAAGCTGTGGGAGGAGTACGAGCTTACACGCCGTGAGGCTGAAAAAACTGCTATCGAAATCGAAGATTCCGCTGCGGCTCAAAAGCGCCTTAACAGCCTAAAGCAAAGTATCCGCGCATTGGGCAGCGTTAACGTTTCGGCGATTGAAGAGTACAAAGAGGTATCGGAACGCTACGAGTTTATGAGCGTTCAGGTCAAGGACGTTGAAAAATCAAAGAATGAAATCGAAAAGCTTATTACCTCACTGACAAAACAGATGAAAGAGGTATTTGTCGAGAGCTTTGAGCAGATCAACCGAAACTTTACCTTTACGTTTAAAGAGCTTTTCGGCGGCGGAACTGCTTCGCTGTCGCTTGCAGATCCCGAAAACATTCTTACCAGCGGAATCGACATCATTGTTCATCCGCCGGGTAAAATAGTCGTTCATCTCGACGCGCTTTCGGGCGGTGAAAAGGCGCTTGTAGCAATCGCGCTCTACTTTGCTATTATGAAGGTTCGTCCCGCGCCCTTCTGCGTCATGGACGAAATCGAGGCTGCGCTTGACGATGTAAACGTTAACCGCTTCGCAAGCTATCTTAGAAGGCTTACAGACAAAACACAGTTTATTCTTATTACTCACCGCCGAGGCACAATGGAAGAAGCCGACGTGCTTTACGGCGTTACAATGCAGGACGAGGGTATTTCAAAGCTTCTTGAGCTGCGCTCGACCGAGGTAGCCGAAAAGCTTGGAATTAAATCAAATTA
>ONMK01000100.1 GCA_900318905.1 uncultured Eubacteriales bacterium
TACAACTACAAGGCTATCCGTCAGGAATTGATTGAAAAGGGACATAAATTTGCCACCGAAGCCGACAGCGAAGTGCTTGTTCACGGCTTTGAGGAGTGGCAGGAGGATCTGCTTGCGCGCCTGCGCGGCATGTTTACTTTTGCTATTTACAATACAACAGATCACTCGATTTTCATCGCTCGCGACTTTTTCGGAATCAAGCCCCTGCACTACACACAAATCGGCGAGGATTTTGTATATGCCAGCGAAATCAAAAGTATTCTTGAGCACCCCAAGTTTGTAAAGCGCTTTAACAAACGCGCGCTCGACACCTACCTGTCCTTCCAGTACGCAGTGCCGCCCGAGACCTTCTTTGAGGACGTTTACTGCCTGCTGCCCGGTCACTATCTGTGGTACAAGGACGGAATAGTTGAAACCACCAGATACTTTGAGGCTAAATTCAAGCCCGACGAGAACATGAGCGAGGACGAGGCTGTCGACCTTATTGAAAAGGTATTCGACAACTCGGTAAGCGCGCACAAAATAGCCGACGTAGAAGTGGGCTGCTTCTTATCCTCGGGCGTTGACTCAAGCTATGTTTCGACCTACTTCGCCGACCAAAAGACCTTTACCGTAGGCTTTGACTTCGGCGAAAAATATAACGAAATAAGCCACCGTTCAGTACTACATGGATCAGCCGCTTGCCGACCCGTCGTGCGTGGCGCTGTACTTTGTTTCGCGGCTTGCCAGCCACTATGTAAAGGTAGTGCTTTCGGGCGAGGGAGCCGACGAGCTGTTCGGCGGCTACACCTGCTACAACGACCCGAGAGTATTCAGAATATATCAGAAAATAGTTCCGCACTTTTTGAGGAAGGCTCTGCGCGCTATCGCCCGCAAGCTGCCCGACATCAAAGGCCGCGATTACCTTATCCGCGCCTGCGACAAGCTTGAGGATCGCTACATAGGCAACGCGTTTATGTACGACCTGAAGCAGAAACAGGCTATATTGAAAGACCCGTCCATAGCTACGGCTCCGCAGCGCCTTACCAGAAAACACTACTACCGCTGCCGCAGGTACGACGACGTCACAAAAATGCAGTATCTCGACATCAACATGTGGATGGTGGGCGATATCCTGCTTAAAGCCGACCGCATGAGTATGGCAAACTCGCTTGAGCTCAGAGTTCCTTTCCTCGACAAAGAGGTATTCAAGGTAGCCTCAAAGCTGCCCACCGGGCTCAGGGTAAACAAATACAACACCAAATACGCCATGCGCAAGGCGGCGGCGCGGCACATGCCCGAAACCACCGCCGAAAAAGAGAAGCTCGGCTTCCCTGTTCCCACGCGAGTATGGCTCAGAGATGAAAAATACTACAACATCGTCAAAAAGAAATTCGAGGGCAAAACCGCCGAAAAGTTCTTTAACACCGAGGCGCTTGTCGGCTGGCTGGACGAGCACTTCAGCGGCAAGGAGGACAACAGCCGCCGCGTATGGACGGTTTATGTGTTCCTTGTTTGGTACGATATCTACTTTGACGACGACAACCAAAAGGTTGAAAAGCCTATCAACCACCTTGACGAGCTTAAAGCGGTTGCCGAGGCAAGGCGCGAAAAGCAGCTCAACGCTCCCGGCGAGGTGATCATGGCGGCAGCCGAGGCGATCACCGACGACGACGAAGCCGCTCCCGCCAAAAAGTCGCCGCGCATACCTGTTTTCAAGAAAAAGGCTAAGGAAGCTCCCGTTGAGGAAGCACCTGCCGAGGAAGCCCCCGTTGAAGAAGCTCCCGTTGAGGAAGCTCCTGCCGGGGAAGCTCCTGCCGGGGAAGCTCCCGCTGAGGAAGCTCCTGCCGGGGAAGCTCCCGCTGAGGAAACTCCTGCCGACGACGGCAGCGAGCCCGCTTTAGTCGAAAGCGAGGAGGAACCCGCAGCCGAGGACGCGTCCGACGAGGAATATGTAAACATCTCAAACCCCGAGGACGACAATGTTTATGTGGCTGCCAAAGCCCCGGCAACTCCTCAGGAGCAGATGCAGATGGCTATTGACAGCATCGAAAAACGCTCCAAATACCTCGACGAGCCGAACGTTATCTCGGACGAGGCAGTCAATGATATCGTAAGTCAGATCCGCTTCTTCAACGATGAGGATTACGACGAAGAATAATAATACCGGAATAAAACAAGCCGAAGCGTGTACATTTCTGTGCGCGCTTTCGCTTAGGTAAGGGCAAATTCAAACGCCCTTTGGAGGAAATATATGAAGCTTACGGAAACAAAGCTGTCGGGCAAGGACGTCTTCAACGGCAGAATACTCCATGTCATCCACGACGAGGTGGCGCTCGAGGACGGCACTACCGCCATGCGCGAGGTCGTTAGGCACCCGGGCGGCGTATGCGTAGCCGCCATCGACAGCGACGACAACCTATTGTTTGTGCGCCAGTTCCGCTATCCCTACGGCGAGGTGGTGCTGGAGCTGCCCGCGGGCAAGCTTGAAAAGGGCAGCACCCCGCTTGAAAACGGAAAGCGCGAGCTGCTTGAGGAAACTGGCGCGGTCGGCTACTCTTACATCTCGCTCGGTCAGGTTTATCCCTCTCCGGGCTACACCGATGAAATAATCCACCTTTACGCCTGCCGTATCAGGGAAGAGACCGAGGCGCGCCCCGACGAAGGCGAGTTTTTAAATGTTGAGCGCATACCTATGCTTAAGGCGGCTGAAATGGTGCTCAACAACCGTATTTTTGACGCGAAAACCCAGATAGCCGTATTAAAGACCGCCGCGCTTTTTCAAAGCGGAAAGATATAAAGGTAACAGTTATATGCAGAGTTTTCAGACATTATTACCCGAACAGCAAAACTGCGCCGTAGCGCTGGGCTTTTTTGACGGCGTTCACCGGGGTCACCGCAAGGTGCTGGGCGGCGCGGCGGCACAGCGCGAAAACGGTCTGCTGCCCGTGTGCCTCACCTTTGCCGAAAGCCCAAAGGCTGTTATCGCAGGCAAGGCGCTGCCCTTTTTGATGACGCGCGAGGACAAGCTCATGGCGCTGGAGCAAATAGGCATTGAGCATGTGTTTTTTACTGACTTCCGCGCCGTAATGAACCTCAGCGCGCGCGAGTTTTTTGAGAAGATCCTTGTAAACACGCTGAGGGCAAAAAAGCTTTACTGCGGCTTTAATTACCGCTTCGGCAAAAACGCCGGGGGCGACACAGGGGTGTTAAAGAGCCTTTGCGATGAGTTCGGCGCGGAGCTTACCGTAGTTCCGCCCGAAAAGGACAACGGGGAGGTAGTGTGCTCAACGCTTATAAAGCGCCTTATCACCGAGGGCGACGTGCGCCGGGCGAACGACCTGCTCTGCGGCGCCTTCGGCGTAAAGGAAACAATACGCCACGGAAAGCACATAGGGCACACACTGGGCGCTCCCACAATAAATCAGCCGATGACAAAGGGGCTTATCGCGCCGAAATTCGGCGTTTACGCGTCGGTTGTGACGCTTGAGGACGGCAAGGTTTACTGCGGCGTTACAAACGTGGGAATAAAGCCGACCGTCGGCGGAAAAACCCCTCTTTGGGAAACCTGGATGCCTCAGTACAAGGGCGGCGAGATCTACGGCCAGACCGCCGACGTGCGCCTTATTGAGTTTATAAGGCCTGAAAAAAAGTTTGAAAGCCTTGATATATTAAAAGAAGAGATCCTGCGCAACGGTCAAAAGGCGCAGGAAATCTACAGGCAAATCAAATCAGTTTAAAATTATTTTATATAAAAGGAAGTAATACAATGGCAAAAATGGAATTTAAGTCAGAATCAAAGCGACTGCTGGATCTGATGATCAACTCGATCTACACTCACAAGGAGATCTTTCTGCGTGAGATCATCTCAAACGCCAGTGACGCTATCGACAAGCTCTGCTTTATCGCCCTGACAGACGACAAGCTGGGCATGACGCGCTCGGATTTTAAAATCGAAATCAAAGCGGATAAGGACGCGCGCACCCTCACCATAACCGACAACGGTATCGGCATGGACAAGGACGACCTCGAGAACAACCTGGGCACGATCGCCTCCTCGGGCTCCTATCAGTTCAAGCAGCAGCTTGAGGAAAAACAGGACGATATCGACATCATCGGCCAGTTCGGCGTAGGCTTCTACTCGGCGTTTATGGTCGCTAAGGAAATTACCGTTATCACCAAAAAGTACGGCAGCGACTCCGCCTATAAGTGGCAGTCGAGCGGAGCCGACGGCTACGAGATCGAGGAATGCGAAAAAGACAGCCTCGGCACCGAGATAATCCTCACCCTCAAAGACAACACCGAGGACGAAAACTACGACGAGTTTTTGGAGCAGTACAGGATACAGGGGCTTGTAAAAAGATACTCCGACTACATCCGCTATCCTATCCTTATGGAAATGAAAAAGAGCCGCGTCAAGGAGGGCACCAAGGACAGCGACAAGCCCGAATACGAGGATTACTGCGAGCTTGAAACGCTCAACAGCATGGTTCCCATCTGGCAGCGCCCCAAAAAGGACGTAACCCAGGAGGAATACGACAAGTTCTACACCGAAAAATTCATGTCGATGGAAAAGCCCATTAAGACAATCGTCACCTCGGTCGAGGGCGTTGTCACCTACAAGGCTCTGCTGTTCATCCCTGCCTCAACTCCCTACGACTACTACACCAAGGAATACAAAAAGGGCTTGCAGCTCTATTCAAGCGGAGTTTTGATCACAGACTGCTGCGAGGAGCTTGTGCCCGAGCATTTCCGCTTTGTAAAGGGTATTGTTGACACCGCTGATCTTTCGCTGAATATCTCGCGCGAGATGCTCCAGCACGACCGCCATCTGCTGACTATCGCTCAGAATATCGAAAAGAAAATCCAGCGAGAGCTGACCTCAATGCTTAATTCCGACCGCGAGAATTACGAAAAGTTCTTCAAATCGTTCGGCAGACAGCTTAAATACGGCGTTGTTTCCGACTACGGAATGCACAAGGACGAGCTGCAGGATTTACTGCTGTTCTACTCCTCAACAGAAAAGAAGCTCGTAACCCTCTCGGAATACGTTGACCGCATGAAAGAGGATCAGAAGTTCATTTACTTCGCCACAGGCGAAAACGCCGCCGCGATCGACGCGCTGCCCCAGACCGAGCTGCTGCGCTCAAAGGGCTTTGAAATCCTCTACTGCACCGAGGATGTTGATGAGTTCACGCTCCAGAGCCTGATGATGTACAAAGAAAAGCGTTTCTGCTCCGCGACAAACGACGATCTCGGAATTGAGAACGACGAAAAGAAGGACGAGGAAGAGAAGGACAGCTCGGCACTGCTTACATTTGTTAAGGAAACTCTCGGCGACAAGGTTGCTGAGGTTACCGCCTCCAAAAAGCTTGTCTCCCACCCCGTTTGCCTCACCGCTAAGGGCGGAATCTCCTTCGAGATGGAGAAGTACTTCAATTCGGTTCAGCCCG
>ONMK01000099.1:0-4988 GCA_900318905.1 uncultured Eubacteriales bacterium
ACGCCGATACCGCTTCGCCGCTTTCCGCCGCAAGCGCGGGAACAGCAGCGGTAAGGCAGAGCATGACAACCGCCAGCATTACGGATAGAACCTTTTTCATAAATAAATTCAACTCCTTATTATATTTTAGGTATACTATCATTATAAATTGAGAGCTGCAAAAAGTCAATCAATTCGCACATAATTTATAATAATATAAAACGGCACGGCAGAATCGTCTGCCATGCCGATATTCTTAAAACGGTTTAGCGCCTTTTATAATTGTGCAAACGTAATTCACCCAGCAAAGGACATGCGCCCCCAGCGCCATTGAGCCTATTACGATACCGCCCGAATTTTTGTTTTCTAACAGTTTGTCGAGCTTTGCGACGGACAGGATAAACACAACGCCTATCGCAAAATACGAGCCCCAGAAAAAGTTGCCGTGTATCAGACGCGCGCCCGTTTCATACAGGAATACGGTCAGCGCAAGGTTGATCGCCATATGCAGCCACGCAAAGCGGTAGAGCTTGTCGGTTTTTAAATCTCTGAAAACAAACGCCAGAATCGCAAGCGGGAACACAAACGAAAGAAACAGCGGGATAACCGGGTGCTTTACAACGGCTTTGAGCGCGGTCATAAATCCGATTTTCAGCTGAGAGCCGGAGTCAGTTTCATACAGCGCGGCTCGCTGATACAAGGTCAGGAAGAAGCCCGGAAGCACCGTAGTACCCATAATCAAAAAGTTGAGGAAATGCTTTCCCCTTACACGGATAAAATCAACGATCATCACAACCAATATAGCCGGAGCGAACCCCACAATAAAGTTGGGCTTAAAGGCGGTGGCGGCAAGCATAGCTCCCGCAAGGCATGCCCAGTCCTTAAACGACATGCGGCGCTCGGCATAGGTCTTTATGACTTTAAAAAGGAACAGCACGGAAAGCAGCGCAAAGGGTTTCATTCCGATGTAAGTTGAATTGTGGTAGATGTTGAAATTAAGCATTCCCTTGTAGCGGAAGTTGCCCAAAAACGGAACATAAGCCATTGTTATCGGGAACACCATGTTGCATAAGAACGCGTAGATACATACGACCCACTTGTTTTTTTGGGGCAACAGGTATTGAAGCAGCAGCTTTGCAGTCCACACTCCGAACATCAGAAGCAGAGTAAGAAAAGCCGCTATCCATACACCGCCCTGAGGAAGTCTGTCAAGCGCTCCCAGCGTTAAATACATCAGGCTGTAAAGGCTCTGTCCGCTCTGACCGAAGGCTATATGCGCGTGAGTATCTGACATATAGTAGCCTGCCGCGCGGTTTTCCCAGTAATACTGCCTGTAAAAAATCAGCAGGAACACAGCCGTGTAAATCAGTGTAAACACCACTGTAGCTACCATGCAGGCGCGGGCTGTTTTTTGCTGATGACTCAGTTTTCTCATAAGCTCTCCCTCACTGTCCGTAGTTTATAAAAATTATACATCACACATATGTAAAAGTCAAACACTTCAAGAGAAAACGCCGCCCAAAGCCGAGCGGCGCTTTTTACTGATATAATTATTCTTCTTCCGTTTTGCGGTAGAACGGCTCGATACCCTTGACGGCGTTTCTTGCGAATTCCATTGTAAACGGCATAAGCGTAAGCGCGTCGTCATCGTCGATATAGGGCTTTGCCGCGTCGGCTATTCCCTCAAAGGTGCTGTTCATGTCGCCTATGAAATCAACAACGATGAAGTAGCCCTTCTTTCCGTCCTGCTCGATCATTCTAAGGAAAGCGGCGTTTACCTGCGGCTCGGTGCTGAGGTGGTTTATAAGAGCCGCCATGAGGTCTATCGGATACTCCTCGGGCTCGCCGACCTTTACCTGAGCGCCGTTTGCTATGGTGTTCTTCTCACGGCGCATGTAGTCAAACTGCTGCTTTATGGAAATCACCATCGGTTTGGGGAAGGTAACGCTCTTTCCGAAAGCGTTTATCACAAAGCCCTCGGTGTTTGACTTGGGATCCATTACCATGCCGGCAAGGCTGTCAAAGTCGGTGACGACCTTATGCGAGCCTACGGTTCCGTTCCACTTGTTCATCTCGTCAATATCGGTAAACACTCCGAAGAACTTTTGCTTTGTCTGGTTGTTTTCAAGCAGCCTGAACTGAACCTGAGTTGACTGCCCCATTACCGTCTGGCCGTTCTGGGTATGGGCGTTCGGTATCTGCTTAACATTAGCGGGCAGAATAAACCGCGCCTTTACTACCTCGGTGATCATTGCGTCGATGTTTTCTTTGCTGCCGTCAGCCTGCATTTTTTCGATAGCCTCAACAAGCTTGGGGTTCTTTATTTTTTCGGCAGGCACTTTGCTGTTTTCTACTTTTAAATCGCTCATTTTAATATCCTTCCGTAATTATTCTGCTTTATATACTTTTTTAGCCTCGACCTTGAGCCCCTTTTGGTTCCTTCCCGGGTACTGCTCGCTGTCGGCAGCGTCGCCGTCGTTGAAGATGATAAGCGGGTTTTCCCAGTCGGTTTTAAAGGTGTAGCTGTATTTGCCGTCGGACTCTTTCTTCATCTGATCGCCCGGCCAGTCACGGTTATAGTCGTCATCAGTATTGTAGACATAGGCGTAAATATCGTCAGCCCAGTCCTTCGGCTTTTCAAAATACACTGCCTCGCCCTTCGGGATTTGGTAGTTATCCGCAAAGGTGAACTCAGCGCGCTCATAAGTCTTTATTCCGTCGCTGTTGTCGGCGCTCAGCTCAACCTTGACTACATCGCCTTTTTCGGGCTTTTTGATTTCAAGCTTGTCGCCGTTTTTAAATTCTTTTCCCTCGGAGCCGTCGATGCTGTATGTTCCGCTTTCGGCGTTTTCAAGTGTAAGAGTAACGTTAAGGCTGTCCTTGTCGGTCTTGAATACGGTGTCCTCAGCTACGCCGACATTCGCCATCGGCTTGGGAGTGCTGTAGCCGTCGTAGAGCACAACTATGGTATTCTCGCCTATCGGCTTATCGAAAGTAAGCTTGCCGTCCTTGACGGTATAGACAGTGGAGTTATCTACCTTGTCGGTGTATTTGCCGTCGGGCAGATTTATCTCAAAGCCCGATTTTAATTCGTTATCGGAATTAACAATGACCGCGCCCTTTTTGCCTCTCTCTATGATAAGGGCTGTTGAGTCGTTGTCGGGGTTGACGAGCGTTTCGTCCTCGCCGATCATGGCGGTACGGAAGAAGTTGACCGCGCTGACCCTGCTGTCCTTATACATATCGTCGCCCTGAGCGCCTATGCGGTTCATGCCCCACTCGTTCTCGTCGGTGCAGTTATAGGGGCGCGAGAAGAACAGCGGAGTGCCGTCCTTGCGGGATGCGATGATAGCCCAGCCAAGCATTATCTGCTCGTTTGAAAGCTCGCGCCATGTGCCCTCGTTGATGTAGTTATCGTGGGATTCTACCCAGGTTACCATATTAAGCGGCGCGTCGCCCAGCCAATACTCGGTTACAGCCGAGGTATCGAGCACCCTATTGACCAGAGCCGAGCGTATCTTGCTGCCGTAAACGCTTGCGGTAGTTCTGCCGATCTCCTTGATGTAATCCTCGATCCTGTCGTTGTCGCCCTGCAAAACCTCGCCGTAAATGAACTTTTTATCGTAGTCCTTTGTATCGGTTTTGACCTTTTCCCAGAAGTCGTTTTTAAAGCCGTCGTCCTCCTTGGGGTCGTCGGACAGACCTATATGCTTGGCGGTGTCATAGCGGAAGCCGTCGGCTCCGCATTCGATGCAGTCGTTTATAAACTTGAAGAAGTACTCCTGAAACGACGGACGCTCGGTGTTTATGTCGGGCAGACCGCCCATTTTCGCGGTGGTGCACAAGAGCCTGTCGCCGTAGTCGGAGATATCCTTTGCGTTGTTCTTATGGAAAAGCGTATCAAAGCTGCCGCCGCCCGCCTTTACCAAGTCCTCGGAAACCGAAGCAAGGTCGGGAGTGGTGTGATTGGCGATAACGTCTACAATCACCTTTACGCCGTGATTATGAGCCTCGTCGCACATCGCCTTGAATTCGTCGCGCGTGCCGAGCTGATAGTTGCCGATCTTAAAGTCGGTAGGCTGGTAATGGTAGTACCATTTTCCGTCGCCGTAAAGCTCCATTCCGCCGCCCTCGCCCTCAAGACATGCGTTAACGGGTGAGGTCTGGATAGCCGAGAAGCCCGCCGCAGCTATATCGGGCATGGATTCCCTTATTGTGTTGAAGTCCCAGCTGAACGTCTGCAAAATCGAGCCGTCGGCAGTGTTTTGAGCGAGCGAAGGCTTTTTGCCGTCATCGGATCCTCCGCCCGAATTTGACGAGCTGCTCTTGTTCTCTCCGCAGCCGCTCAGGGAAACCGCCGCGCCCGTCATCATTAAAGCAGCTAAAAGGGACGCTATTATTCTTTTATGCAATTAAAATCACCATCTTTCCGTAAAAAATGTATTAAATTTATTATAACACAAACAAAAAAATTTAACAAGAGAAAACCTGAGGTTTTATCCGGCGCGCCTTTGGAGAAATCGATTTGTAGGAAAGGTCGGTATAACGGCGCGACTGAAGAATGCGGAATGCGGAACTTCGGTCGTGCAGACAGCTTGCAATGAAAAATGTCTTTAGTGCCCGACCGTATTTATAATTGCATAAATCTTAATTATACATTTTGTAGGGTCAGGTCTTGACCTGACCACAGGTTGAAGAATAGACGTTTGGTTTATTGCCCGCGGCACGGTCAAGACCGTGCCCTACAAATGTATCGGAAAGGTTAATTGTAGTGCCGCCCGGCTGCGGTGCGCCCCTACGAAAAAACATTTGATGCGCCGTTATACCGACCTTTCCCACAAACCGATTTTTCCAAAGGCGCGCTTCCTGCCGCGTGGCGGCAACGTCACGTTCCCTAAGGACAAATTCTAATTTGATAAAATTGAGAAAAATGGCTTAAACACTGGGCTTTTCCAATTTTATCAGCCTGATATTATTTGATAAGATTGGCGATAGTATCATATAAATAA
>ONMK01000099.1:5087-8108 GCA_900318905.1 uncultured Eubacteriales bacterium
ATCGTTAAGATTATCATATTATTTTCTCCTGATAATATTGGAAGAACCCGCATAAACACTGGGTTTTCACCAATTTTATCAAATAACTTTATGTTCTTGGGAAGATTGGTAAGATTGGTAATATTGGGAGAGCGGCGGCGAAAATTTAAAGCCGGGCAGAGGCGGTATAATACTATCGCTCTGTCCGGCAATGATCAAATTTATTTGTTGCTGTCAAGCTCTGTAATCAGCTTAAAAAGCTCGTCTATGCGGTCTTTTTCGCCGCTTAAGTACAAGTACCCGAACAGGCATTCCAAGCCCGTAGCGCTGTGATATTCGGCAAGAGTGCCGTTTTTGGCGGTAGACTTGGGAGCGGCGTTTCTTCCGCGCTTATAAACCGCCGTCTCCTTTTCGGTAAGGCATGGCATTAGCTTTGAAGCGAACCGCGCCTGACTTTTGCAGTTCACCATTGCCACCTTTACCTTATTCAGCTCGCCCACGGGACGGTTTGCAAGCCTTACAAGGTACTCGCGCACAAGCAAATCATAAACTCCGTCGCCCACAAAAGCGAGCGTAAGCGGAGAAAATTCATCGGTTTTATTATGCATAATCCGCTCTACTCCATAAAGTCAAATTCAATATCGTAAATCGAAACGGTGTCGCCGTCCTGCGCTCCCTTTTGGCGCAGAGCCTCGATAACTCCGCCGTTTACAAGCACCTTCTGAAAATAGTTGAGGCTTTCGTAGTCGTCAAAATTGATTCCGCGCATTACCTGAAGCAGCCAGTCAGCCTCTACGACGTAAACGCCGTTTACGTTTTTAACGGTCACGGTGTGGTCGTCAAAGTCCTCGACCGTCACAACGGGAGCCGGCTCAGCCTCGTACTTAGCGATAGGCGGAAGCTTTGACAGCATTTCCTGGATTTTTTTCAGAAGCGGATCGACGTCATAACGGATAGCCGCCATTATCGGGAAGAACTCGTAGCCCTTATCATTTACGAACTTCTTGAAATCCTCGATCTGCTCGTCAGTTGCCATATCGCACTTATTTCCGGCAACTACCATGGGCCGCTCGGCAAGCTCGGGATTGAACTTTTCAAGCTCGGAGTTGATTGTAAGGAAGTCCTCCTTGGGGTCGCGCCCTTCGCTGCCCGAAACGTCTACGATATGGACGAGCATTCGGCAGCGCTCAACGTGCCTGAGGAACTGATGTCCCAGCCCGGTGCCCTTCCACGCGCCCTCGATAAGCCCGGGAATGTCCGCCATTACAAAGCTTGAGCCCTCGCCCATCGAAACAACGCCCAGCACGGGAGTTATCGTTGTGAAGTGATAGTTTGCGATTTCGGGCTTTGCCTGCGAAACAACGCTTACAAGCGTGCTTTTGCCAACATTCGGGAAGCCCACCAAGCCTACGTCGGCAAGCAGCTTCAGCTCAAGAACTATGTCAAATTCCTCGCCCGGGAGCCCCGGCTTTGCGAAACGCGGGACCTGGCGCACAGGCGTAGCGAAATGAGGGTTTCCCCAGCCGCCCTTGCCGCCCTTGGCGACTACATGAGGCTCTTTGTCGGAGATGTCGGCTAAAATCCTGCCCGAGCTCTCCTCCTTGATGACCGTGCCGAACGGAACGCGGATAACAAGGCTCTCGGCATTTTTTCCGTTGCACCTGCCTCCTCTGCCGTTCTCGCCGCGCGGAGCCGAGTATTTTCTCTTATAGCGGAAGTCGGCAAGCGTTGAAAGGTTAGAGTCCGCAACAAAGATGATGTCGCCGCCCTTTCCGCCGTCGCCGCCGTCGGGACCGCCCGCCGCAACGTATTTTTCACGGTGGAACGCAACCGCGCCGTCGCCGCCGTCGCCCGCTTTTATGTGAATATTTGCTTTATCTACAAACATTATTTCACCTTCTTATACAAATAAAGGGTGAGTAAAAATACCCACCCTCAATTTAGTGATTATTGCTCAACAGGATAAACGCTTGCGCGCTTTCTGTCCTTGCCGACGCGCTCGAATCTGAGAACGCCGTCGATTTTTGCGAACAGAGTATCGTCAGAGCCCTTGCCTACGTTAGCGCCGGGATGAATGTGAGTTCCTCTCTGCTTAACGAGGATGTTGCCCGCCAGAACCTTCTGACCGTCGGCGCGCTTTACGCCGAGACGCTTTGACTCGCTGTCACGGCCGTTCTTGGTGGAACCCATACCTTTTTTATGAGCGAATAACTGAATGTTGATTTTAAGCATTACCTTACACCTCCGAAATTTTTAAATCAATAAAATCTGCATACTCTTTTGAAAGAGCGTCTAAATGAAGCAGCAGCCCGTTTAAAACTACCTGAGCCGCCTTTGCTTCGGCTTTTGACAGCTTCAATTCCATGAAACCGTCGTTTACGGTCACGTCGCAGTCAAGCTTCTGTACGTCGGTCAAAGTGTTGACAGCCATATATGCCGCCGAGCTTACCGCCGAGCAGATAATGTCGCTGCCCTGCTTTGAAAAACCGGAATGACCGCTTATTTCAAAGCCCGTAACAAGCTTGTCTTGTACCGTAAAAATTGCCCGGATCATTACGCCTCGATGGATGTAATCTTAACCTGAGTGTAAGGCTGTCTGTGACCCATAACTCTCTTTTCGCCTTTTTTGGGCTTGTAAGTGGCAACTCTGATTTTCTTGCCCTTACCGTTCTTTACTACCTCAGCCGTTACCTTGGCGCCCTCAACAAAAGGAGTGCCTACCTTGATGCCGTCGTCTGTGCCCAGAGCAACAACGTCGAAAGTCACGGTGTCGTTTGCCTCCGCGTCAAGCTTCTCAATAAAGATAACTTCGTCGTTTGTTACCTTGTACTGCTTGCCGCCTGTCTGAATTACTGCGTACATAATTTCATTCCTTTTTATTGGTCTCGCTATTCACGGGTGAGGCGATAAAGCCTGCTTTTGGGCGCAATTATACCCAACCCGCAATATGCGGCTTATATACTATACCACACCATGTCAAAGATGTCAATAGTTTTATCAAAAATGCGGCAACGCCGCTATTCATGCCGCAAGCGGCATGAA
>ONMK01000044.1 GCA_900318905.1 uncultured Eubacteriales bacterium
AGTAGACAAATATCACGTCGCCGTCAAGGTGTTCGCTGCCGTTGTAATAGATGTTTTTAAGCTCTATAACGTCCTTTTCGGCGGCGTCTCTGTCAAGGCTGTGGATAAAGTTATTGAACCAGTCGACATATTCGGAGGAATATGTGTGAACGTCGGGGAACTCGGAATCATTGCCCGAAGCCTTTACGGTGTAGATTATCGCGTCGCCGATGAGTATAACGCCTTTCTTTGACAGCGCGGTCGTGCTGGTGGGGTTGTAGTCTATGGCTACCTCTCCGCCCGCGGAAAACTCACCATCATATTTGAACATAAAGCTGCCTGCCTTGTTTCCGTTCGGATCTCTTACAGACACCTCGGTAAGAGGCTCGTCGTCGGGTTTTCTGATTTTGCAGCCGTTTATTTCCGCCTCAAACGCCTTTACAGCGACGTCGAGGTTCCAGTCGCTTGAGCCTGTCTGGGTTATGAGGTCGTGCTCCTTTACATAGCTGAGGATATCGAGCTTGATTCCGTCTGAAGCGTCGGCGCTCTGTTCACCCGTTCCGGAGACGACAGCTGATTTGCTGTCTTTGGAATCGCCGCTCTTTCCGCCGTTTACAGCCGGAAGTATCACAACGAACAGAACAACCAGAGCAGCCGCGACGACCGCCGCGCCTATAGCGCCGAAAAGGATAAGCTTCTTTGTTTTGGGTGAACTGACTTTTTCGGGTTTCGGCTCGGTAACAGGGGCGGGAACAGGCTCGAAAACCTGCTTTGGTACGGGTTCGGGCTTGGGTACTGCCCGCGGTGAAAGCGAAGCGCCGCACCTGCCGCAGAATTTTGCGCCGTCAGGCAAAACCTTACCGCATTTATCGCAAATCATAGCAATCTCTCCTTTATTTTGAAATAAAAAAGCTCAATTTTATTGTATACGATACGGATAATAATGTCAATGAAATATAGGGTATTATTTGCTCTTTTTGCGCCCTGAAATGCGGATTAAAATTTTACCGCGCTAACCTCTTGCGCTTGCCCCTTTATTGATGTATAATATAATGGTATATGTAAACGGAGGGCTGGATATGGCTTTAATAACAAAGAAAATCAAGGGAACAGAGGATGTACTGCCGCGTCAGAGCTACCGCTGGCAGTTCGTTGAGAATATAATGCGCGAGGAGAGCCGCGCTTACGGCTTCCGTGAGATGCGCACGCCCGTTTTTGAGCACACCGAGCTGTTCGCGCGCGGAGTAGGGCAGACCACCGACGTGGTGCAGAAGGAGATGTACACCTTTGACACCAAGGGCGGCGAGAGCGTTACGCTTCGCCCCGAGGGTACGGCCTGCGCGGCGCGCGCCGTTTTGGAGCACGCTCTTGAAAACGAGGGACTGCCGATAAAGGCGAGCTACTTTGTGTCCTGTTACCGCTATGAAAAGCCTCAGGCAGGCAGGCTCAGAGAATTCCACCAGTTCGGGATCGAGGAATTCGGCACTCAGTCGCCCGTAGCCGACGCCGAAATCATTTGCCTTGCTCAGTCGGTACTTGACAGGCTGGGGCTGAGCAACGTGCATTTGGAGCTTAATTCAATCGGCTGCCCCGAATGCCGCGCTAAGTACAATCAGGCGTTAAGGGAATATTTTTCGCAGTATAAAGAGCAGCTTTGCCCTACCTGCCTTACGCGTCTGGAGAAAAACCCGATGCGTTTGCTGGACTGCAAAAGCCCCGAGGATCACAAAATTGCCGAGGGCGCGCCCAAAATTACCGATTATATTTGCAAGGAGTGCGAGGAGCACTTTGCGGAGGTAAAAAAGTACCTTGACGCCGCAGGCGTTGAATACACAGTCAACCCTACCATAGTTCGCGGACTTGACTACTACACAAAAACCGTGTTTGAATTTGTAACCGACTGCATCGGCGCCCAGGGCACCGTTTGCGGCGGCGGAAGATACGACGGACTTATTGAGGAGCTGGGCGGCAAGCACATGCCGTCGCTGGGCTTTGCTATGGGCTTGGAGCGTATTCTTCTTGTTATGGACGCTCAGGGTATTGAAATACCGCAGCCCGAGCCGTGCGCGCTTTATATCGCCACAATGGGAGACGGCGCAAAGCAGAAGGCGTTTTCGCTGCTCAGACAGGTCAGGGAGTGCGGCCTTGCCGCCGAGACCGACGTTGTGGGCAGGGGGCTGCGCGCCCAGATGAAGTACGCCGACAAGATCGGCGCGAAGTATTCGCTTGTGCTGGGCGACAATGAGATCGCCGAGAACAAGGCTAAGCTCAAAAACATGGACAGCGGCGAGCAGACCGAGCTTGCGCTCGACGAAACCTTTGCCGAGAAGTTTTCGGTGCTGACACTGACCGACAGCAAAGGGTTTGAAATTTAAGATCAATATTTAATTCCGAATTCCGGATTCCGAATTCCGATTTTTTAAAAAGAGGGAGTAATAACAATGGCAGAATTTATGACAGGCTTGAAGCGCACGCATTACTGCGGCGACTTGCGCATTTCCGACGTCGGCAAAGAGGTCACCGTATGCGGCTGGGTACAGCGCGCGCGCGACCTGGGACAGCTTATTTTTATCGACCTGCGCGACCGCTCGGGCATCGTGCAGCTCGCCTTTAACGATACGACCGACCGCGGGATTTTTGACAAGGCTTTTTCGTGCCGCAGCGAGTTTGTGCTTGCGGCAAAGGGCGTTGTGTGCGAGCGCAGCTCAAAGAACCCCGAAATACCCACGGGCGACATCGAAATCACCGTAAACGACCTGCGCGTGCTTTCAAAGGCTCAGACGCCGCCTTTTGAAATAGTTGACGATTCAAAAACAGGCGAGGACGTGCGCCTTAAATACCGCTATCTTGACCTTCGCCGCCGTCCGCTTCAAAATAACCTTATGCTCCGCAGCAAGGTGACGAAAATCACCCGCGACTACTTTGCGGAGAACGGCTTTATCGAGATCGAAACACCGATGATGATAAAGTCCACTCCCGAGGGCGCGCGCGACTATCTTGTGCCGTCGCGTATCCACCACGGCAAATTCTACGCGCTGCCGCAGTCGCCCCAGATCTACAAGCAGCTTCTTATGCTTTCGGGCTTTGACCGCTATATCCAGCTTGCGCGCTGCTTCCGCGACGAGGATCTCCGCGCAGACCGCCAGCCGGAGTTCACTCAGATAGATATGGAGCTTTCATTCGTCGACGTTGAGGATATTTTAGAGATTAACGAAGGACTGTTCAAGCGCCTGTTCAGCGAGGTTATGAACATCGATCTGCCCACTCCGTTTGAGCGCATGAGCTACGCTGACGCCATGAACAGCTACGGCTCCGACAAGCCGGATATCCGCTTTGACATGAAGATTCAGGATATTTCCGACCTCGTAAAAGACTGCGGCTTCGGCGTGTTCACGGGCGCTATCGAAAACGGCGGCTCGGTTCGCGCGATCGTCGCAAAGAACGCGGCTTCCGTTTACACCCGCAAGGAGATCGACAAGCTCACCGAGCAGGCTAAGGGTATCGGCGCAAAGGGACTTGCCTATGTAAGATGGGTAGACGAGCCGAACGCTTCCTTCAAAAAGTTTATGACCGAGGACGAGCTTGCGGCGATTTACGAGCGCCTCGGCGCCGAAAAGGGCGACGTTATCCTTATTGTCGCCGATAAAAACAGCACCGTGCTTTCAACTCTGGGAGCGCTGCGCCTTACCGTGGCAAAGCGCCTTGATATTATTCCCGACGGGTTCAAGTTCCTCTGGATAGTCGATTTCCCGTTTTTTGAAAAGGACGAGGAGAGCGGCGAGTGGGTAGCTATGCACCACCCGTTCACCATGCCTAAGGAGGAGTGCATCCAATACCTCGACACCGACCCGTCAAAGGTTATCGCCAAGGCGTATGACCTCACGCTCAACGGCGTTGAGCTGTCCAGCGGCTCAATGCGAATCACCGACTACGAGCTTCAGCAGAAGATGTTCCGCGCCCTTAAGCTTACCGACGAGGAGATCGAGGCAAAGTTCGGCTTCCTTGTTGAAGCGTACAAGTACGGCGCTCCGCCCCACGGCGGAATGGGAATCGGCCTCGACCGCGTAACAATGCTGCTCTGCGGCGCCGACAGTCTGCGCGACGTCACCGCGTTCCCAAAAGTCCAGAACGCAAGCGAGCTTATGTCGTCGTGTCCCTCGCCCGTTGACAGCGAGAGCCTTGACGTGCTTGGAATCGAAGTAAAGAAACCCGAATAATACCAATTCCTGTTTTGCGGAGTGTTGCATTATGGAAAAACTGATAATTCCCCTTGCGGTTATCGCCGGTTTGCTCGCCGTTATTATCGGCGCGGGCTTCTATATCAAGTCAAAGGTGTCAAAATTCTCGCGCGAGGCTTTCGGGACCTCGGACTTCTTCAAGGGCTATAACGAGCAGAAAAAGAAGCTGAGCGAAACTCCGCGTTCCGTTCATTCGGCAACGGGGATTTATCTGCCTCAGATACACAAGGATTTTCCCGAGTTTGACTACGATTTGTTCCGCGTTCAGGCTAAAGAGGCGGTGCGCGGTTACCTTAACGCAATCGCAACAGGCTCGACCGCCACGCTGCCCGATACGATGACTCCGACGCTTAAGACCTATATTCTCGAAATAATTGAGAACCTCAACGCCAACGGACTAAAGCAGTATTACATCGAGCCGGTTATCCATGACGCGCAAATAGGGCGTTACCTGAAGGACGGCGCCACCGTCACGATAAGGTTCAACGTTGCCGTGGGCATGATCTCTTATCTTGAGGACGAAAACGGCAGGCTCATTAACGGCGACCGCGAAAACAAGCTTCAAACCGTTTACGAGGTTGACTTGGTCTATTTGCAGGACGCCGATAAAATGGGCGTTTACGCCGAAGGGTTAGGGCTTACCTGTCCCAACTGCGGCGCGCCCGTCAGAAACTTGGGGCAAAAGGTCTGCGAGTACTGCGGCTCGGGCATAATTGAAGTCAACACCCGCGTGTGGAAGTTCAACTCAATCACCGAGGAAACAAAGAGAAGAACGGCATTTTAAACGGTTACAGATAATATAATTACCGAAAAAAGCATAAAAAAGCTTGATTTTTTGTTAAAAAAATATTATGATAAATATAATACGGGTAACTATGCGGTTACCACTATAAATTCACGTGAAAAGGAGAAATCACTATGGGTATTATCAGAGCGGCGCTTAACGCCGTAAAAGGCGGCCTTGCCGACACTTGGCTTGAAGTCATCGAGCCTGCTCCTATGGGCGAGCACACCGTTATCGCTCCCGGCCAGCTGGTTACACAGAACGGCAAAAGCCAGAATAAAAAAGGTTCTTCAAACATCGTTTCAAACGGCTCTATTATTCACGTTTATGACGAGCAGATGATGATTCTTGTCGACGGCGGCAAAATCGTAGACTACACCGCCGAGGCGGGCTATTTCAAGGTTGACAACAGCTCAATGCCCTCGCTGTTCAACGGACAGTTCATGGACTCTATCAAAGAGAGCTTCAGCAGAATCAAATACGGCGGCGTTCCCTCGCAGTCACAGCACGTTTTCTACATCAACCTTAAGGAAATCAAAAACCTTAAGTTCGGCACAACAAGCCCCGTTCAGTATTACGACAGCTTCTACGAGGCAGAGCTGTTTATGCGCCTTCACGGCTCATATTCGATAAAGGTTACCGATCCCTTCAAGTTCTATCAGGCTGTTATCCCCAACGAGGTCATTACCGCAAACGAAAGCCTTGAGTTTGAGGGCGAGTTTATCCGCCAGTACAACGAGGAATTTGTTACCGAGCTCGGATCGGCTTTTAACCAGTATTCGGCTGACGGCAACCGCATCAGCTTCATTACCTCAAAGGCTAAGGAAATGGCTAAGTACATGCGCGACGCCCTTGACGACGACTGGAACGAGGCGCGCGGCTTTGAGGTGTTCCGCGTTTCAATGGGTATGCCTTCCTACAGCGACGAAAGCCAGAAGATCATCAACGAGCGCGCGGCTATGGGCGCTTCGGTAAGCTTCCTGCGCGACGGCGCAAATCAGCAGGCTTACATGGCTAAAAACATCGCCGAAGGTATCAACGCGGCAGGTCACAACGAGGGCGGCGCTATGGGCGCGTTCCTCGGCATGGGCATGGCTCAGAACATGGGCGGCAACGTAATGGGCGGCTATATGCAGAATCCCCAGTATGTTCAGCATAATCCCCAGCAGGGCATGAATCAGCCTCAGCAGGCGGCTCCTCAGCAGCAGGCTCCTCAGCAGCAGGCTCCCCAGCAGGCGGCTCCCGAGGGCGGCTGGACTTGCAGCTGCGGCGCTGTAAACACAGGCAAGTTCTGCTCCGAGTGCGGCACTCCCAAGCCCGAAGCTCCCAAAAAGCGCTTCTGCGGCAACTGCGGCGCTCAGCTTTCCGAAGGACAGAAATTCTGCCCCGAATGCGGAACAAAGCAGTAAGTCATTACATGACACGAAGTGAATTATAAATGTAGGGGCGCACCCGTGTGTGCGCCCTTACCGATTACAATAATTTAGGAGCAGCTTATATGGCTACTATGAGTTATAAGTGTCCGAACTGTGACGGACCTTTAAAATTTGATCCCGATAAACAAAAATTCACCTGCGAATTTTGTCTTGGCGAGTTTGCTCCCGATCAGGTTCAGCAGATGAACGAGGAAAAAGAACAGCGCGAAACCTACGACGAGCAGGAGGTCAGGCATGCCGAGCAGCAACAGCAGCAGGCTAAGGAAGCGGGCGGGGAGAGCGCTGACGAGGATTATGCAGTGTCCTACACCTGCCCGAGCTGCGGCGCCGAGATCGTAACTACCGCCACCACCGCGGCTACCACCTGCTTCTACTGCTACAACCCCGTTGTCCTCGGCAGCAGGCTTTCAAGCGATTTTAAACCCGACAAGGTCATTCCCTTTGAGCTTTCAAAGGATAAGGCTATCGAGCGCTTTCTTGCTATGTGCGGCAAAAAGTGGTTTTTGCCCAGGGGTTTTGCGGGCAAGCAGCAGTTTGAAAAGCTCAACGGCGTTTACTTCCCGTATTGGTATGCCGACGAGCAAAAAACAGCTCACCTTACCGCCACGGGCAAAAAAATCCGCACATGGCGCAGCGGCAACAAGGAGTACACCGAAACCCGGATTTTCCATGTTGTGCGCGGCGGCGATGTAATAATCAAAAACGTGTTTGAGCGCGCGCTCAAAAGCGAGAGCAGAGAGATGCTCCAGAGCGTTCATCCCTACGATATGTCAAAGGCTCAGCCCTTTGCGATGAGCTATCTTTCGGGCTTCCAGGCTGAGAAGCGCGACCTTGAAAAAAAGGACGTTGAGCCTGTTATCGAGCAGAAGATGCACGAGTACGCCGAGCAGGTGCTTAAAAACACCATGGAGGGCTACGACATAATCGAAACCGAAAGCTTTAACGAAAAAACCGAGCTTGCGGCTTACAACTACAACCTTATGCCGGTTTGGATGGTAACCTATAAATTCAACGGCGAGATCATCCCGTTTGCCATAAACGGTCAGACAGGCAAGGCTTACGGCCACCTGCCCGTAGCTCCCGGAAAGCTTGCGGCTGTTTCGGCGGTTATAGCGGTAATAATCTTCCTTATCGGCGTGTTAGGAGGTATGCTGTTCTTATGATAAAGAAAGCTTCTGTCCGCGTTTGTGCGGCTTTATTAGCGCTGATGCTTATTGCGGCGTCACTGATGACCGCCTTTGCCGACATTCAAAGCCATATGGACGACACCGCCGCGGTCTTTACAAATCCCGAGCAGTATTCATCCATTGAAAGCAAGCTTGAACAGTCCAGCGAAAAAACAGGCTGGAATATTCTGTTTCACTCGGTCGGCAAGGGCTATAAAGGTGATTCACTTAAGAATTACGCCGACAATTACCTCAATCAAAACGGCCTTTCGGGCAACGCGCTGTTATATGTTTACGACTCAGTCTCAAAGAAAAGCAAGATCCTGACGGCAGGCGAGGTAGATAAGTACTTTGACCACACCGACCGACTTGACGACATGGTCGACAAGCTCGAGCCCTACACCAAGAAGGGCGACATTGCCGGCGCTGTTATGAAGTTCGGCGACGAGGCTGTTGCCGTTTACAACATGGGCAAGCCCGTGCTGTTTGTTGAATCGCTTAAGCATTTCGGCGTTATCGCCGGACTTATCGGCGTTGCTGCCGGCGTTATCTTCTTCTTTGTAACAAAGTCCAGATATAAAAACATGGGCAAGTCCGGCACCTACGATCTGGCCGCTAACAGCTCGGCAAACCTTGAAGATGTTGAGGACACCTTCGTTACCCAGCACACCACCGTCCGCACTATCCAAAAAAGCAGCAGCGGTGGCGGTTCTTCGGGCGGCTCTACAAGCAGCGGCCACGCCAGCAGAGATTTTTAAAACTAAATACATTTTAAGCTCAAGGCAGAAATTTATTGACGCCGAGACCTTTGTAAAAAGCGCCCCTGCCAAGGCAGGAGCGTCAGCATTGCGTTTTTACGGCGGCGGTGAGCTTTTCACTGCCGCTTATTTTTTTTAAAAGAAGTGATTTAATGAGCGAAATAAAAGATACCCGCGTGGCGGTTATTACAATAATAGTGGAGGAGCCCGGGTGCGTTCCGGCTATTAACGAGATCCTGCACGCCGCCGCCGACAGCATTATCGGCAGAATGGGAATCCCGTACAGGGAGAAGAATATAAGCATAATAAGCGTCGCGGTAGACGCACAGCAGGATGTTATCAACAATATTTCAGGCCGTCTCGGCAGAGTCCGGGGCGCGACCGTAAAAACCGCTTACTCTAAAAAATGAACACACTGAATATAATAGAAAAACTGAAAACCGAAAATACCGCTTCACGCGAGGAGCTTATATTTCTAATTAAGAATATTAGTGACAGCGGGCGCGAGGTTCTGCGCAAGGCGGCTCAGGAGCTCACACTTAAAATATTCGGCAACAAAATATATATCAGGGGCTTGATTGAGATGTCGAGCTACTGCAAAAACGACTGCTTTTACTGTGGACTGCGGCGCTCAAACAAAAACGCCGTGCGCTATCGCCTATCTGAGCAGCAAATTCTTTTCTGCTGCGATGACGGTTATAAATTGGGATTTCGCACCTTTGTTTTGCAGGGCGGCGAGGACGGCTATTACTCCGACGAGCTGATGTGCGGAATCGTGAGCGAAATAAAGCGGCGGCACCCCGACTGCGCGGTGACGCTCTCGCTCGGAGAAAGGGGAGAGCAGAGCTTCAAAAGGCTGTTTGACGCGGGAGCCGACAGGTACCTTCTGCGGCACGAGACCGCCGACGAGGCTCACTACTCAAAGCTTCATCCGGAGAGCATGAGCGGAGCGTATCGAAAATCGCTTTTATACAAGCTAAAGGATATCGGCTACCAGACGGGCGCGGGCTTTATGGTCGGCTCGCCGTACCAGACTGCGGAAAATTTAGCGGACGACTTGCTGTTCATCGAGCAGCTCAGGCCGCAAATGTGCGGCATAGGGCCGTTTATTCCGCATAAAGACACAATTTTCCGCGACTGTGAGCAGGGCAGCTTGGAGCTGACGCTTACGCTGCTCTCGGTAATCAGGCTTATGAACCCGTATATTTTGCTTCCGTCGACCACGGCTTTGGGCACAATTCACCCAAAAGGAAGGGAAATTGGAATTTTGCACGGCGCCAACGTAATAATGCCGAACCTATCGCCGCGCGAGCACCGCAAGGACTACGCGATTTATGACAACAAAATCTGCACGGGCGAGGAAGCGGCAGAGTGTGTTCCGTGCCTCGCAAACAGAATGAAGTCAATCGGATATCAAATCGTGACCGACAAAGGCGACTATAAATCAATTCGGAATTCTGAATGCGGAATTCGGAATTAATTTTATTCATAACGATATAAAAAAATAAAACAGGAGATATAAAACAATGGCTATTTACAACCCGAAATCATTAAAGGCAGAGGAATTTATCAATCACGAGGAAATTGAGGCGTCGCTGAAATACGCCGACGAAAACAAGGACAACTTCAAGCTTATCGATGAAATCATCGAAAAGGCAAAGCTCAGAAAGGGTATTTCACACCGCGAGGCAAGCGTGCTGCTCGCCTGCGAGGACGAGGAAAAGCTCAAGGAAATCTACGCACTCGCCGAGCAGATCAAAAAGGACTTTTACGGTGACAGAATCGTTATGTTCGCGCCGCTCTACCTCTCTAACTACTGCGTAAACGGCTGCGTTTACTGCCCCTATCACGCCAAAAACAAGCACATCTGCCGCAAAAAGCTCACTCAGGAGGAGGTAAAGGCTGAGGTTATCGCGCTTCAGGATATGGGACACAAGCGCCTTGCAATCGAGTCGGGCGAGGACCCCGTAAACAACCCCATCGAGTATATCCTCGAATGCATTAAAACTATTTATTCAATCAAGCACAAAAACGGCGCTATCCGCCGCGTTAACGTAAATATCGCTGCTACCACGGTTGAAAACTACAAAAAGCTGCACGATGCGGGTATCGGCACATATATTCTTTTCCAGGAGACATACCACAAGGAGAGCTACGAGCAGCTTCATCCCACAGGCCCCAAGCACAATTACGCCTATCACACCGAGGCAATGGATCGCGCGATGGAGGGCGGCATTGACGACGTGGGCTTGGGCGTTCTGTTCGGACTTGAGCTGTACCGCTACGAGCTTGCGGGACTTCTTATGCACGCCGAGCACCTTGAGGCTGTTCACGGCGTAGGCCCCCACACAATCAGTGTGCCCAGAATCCAGCCTGCCGACGACATCGATCCCGAGGACTTCGACAACGGAATCAGCGACGAAACCTTTGCCAAGCTTATCGCTATCATCCGCATCGCCGTTCCGTACACGGGCATGATCATCTCAACCCGCGAGAGCGCCAAGGTGCGCGAAAAGGCGCTGCGCCTCGGAATCTCTCAAATCAGCGGCGGCTCGCGCACAAGCGTAGGCGGCTATGTTGAGGAGGAGAAAATCGAGGAAAACTCCGCTCAGTTCGATGTTTCAGACCGCCGCACCCTTGACGAGGTTGTGCGCTGGCTTATGGAGCTTGGCTATATTCCGTCTTTCTGCACCGCCTGCTACCGCGAGGGCAGAACAGGCGACCGCTTTATGTCGCTTTGCAAGAGCGGACAGATCCAGAACTGCTGCCATCCCAACGCGCTTATGACGCTGGAGGAGTACCTTGTCGACTACGCCTCGCCCGAAACCCGCGCAATCGGCGAAAAGGTAA
>ONMK01000105.1 GCA_900318905.1 uncultured Eubacteriales bacterium
TACTCAAAGTATTACGACGATAAAGAGGCTCTCGGCTGCGAAAGCAACTTTGTGAGCGGCTATATCTGGAGCGCGGAGTACAAGCTGCGCGCCGCAATAATTGACGATACGATAATCAAGGCTTATTTCCGAACCGGGCAGGTCGTCTGGGGCTACTGTATGCCGCACGGCAAAAATGTTGCCGGAGCGATCGACGCGATTCTTGCCGACGCTGCCGAGCGCGGTCAAAATGTGGTTATCGCTTATATGACAAAGGCGGAGCGCGAGCAGCTTGAGGAGCTTTATCCCGGAAGATTCAAATATGTCCGCGAGCCCGAGAACCAGGAATACATCTACAATTCAAGCGACCTTATCCTGCTTGAAGGCAAAAAATACCACGCCAAACGCAACCATATTTCAAAGTTTTACAGAGAATACGGCGACAGCGTGAAAATTGAAGCCCTTGACGAAAACAATATTAGCGACGCGCTCAAGGTCTTTGTCGACTGGTGCGGTGAAAACGAAATCGATTACCGCAAACACGGCGAGTATCAGGTTTTTAAGCGCGCGTGCGACAGCTTTAAGCGCCTGGGAATGAAGGGCGCGGTGCTGTATGTCGGCGACAAGCCCGTCGCTATGACAGCCGGAAGCGCTGTTTCTCCCGCCTGCTTTGACGTTATGTTTGAAAAGGGGCTTCGGGAATACGACGGCGTTTACGCTGTAATAAACAATGAATTTGCCAAGACGCTTTCCGATTACAAATACATCAACAGGGAAGAGGACCTGGGTATCGAAGGTCTGCGAAAGGCTAAGCTTTCGTATCACCCTGCTATCATCCACGACCGTTTTTCGGCTATACCAAATGATTGACTACAAATCAATGCTTCCAAACGACGTTGAAACGCTTAAAAGACTTTGGCTTAAATGCTTTTACGATAAAGAGGAAGCGACAGAGTTATTCTTTAAAAGAAATAAAAATTATACTCACGGCTATGTCGCGGCCGACGGCGATATAATAGTATCGGCTGTTTACCTTATTGATTGTAACCTGTGCGGAAAGTCCGCTCACTACCTGTGCGGAGCGGCCACGCTGCCCGAGTACCGCAATCGCGGCATTATGACAGAGCTTATCAAGTTTGCGCTTGCCGACGCCAAAAAGCGCGGCGACTGCTATTCGGTGTTATTGCCTGCCAATGAGGGGCTGTATGGGTTTTACGCAAAGCTCGGTTATTCTGAGGGCTGTACGTCATGCCGAAGCTTTTTTGAATGTGAGCCTGCGGCTGAATCTGTCGATAACGCTGAGCCTGATTACTTTGAGCTTCAAAAATGCAGTGCAGATAAATTTCTTTTGTGGAATAAAAATTACATTGAGTTCGCGCGGGATTACTACGCATGCTATGGAGTCAAAAATGTAATCGGCAAAAACGCTTTTGCGCTTTTTGAACGCAAGGGCGATACCGCCGAGGTTTTCTACGCAATATATAATTCTATTTCAGAATTAAATCTCCTGCTTTCCTCAAAGGGCATTAAGCAATTTTGGCTGACAGGCAGCGCTTCAAACCCGCTTTTTGAAAACGCCGAGCCGACCGTAAGCGGAATGATAATGCCTTTGGGCGGCAGCAAGGCGCTTAATAATGTATATATAGGCATTACTCTTGATTAAGAATTATTATCCATTATTTGAAAGGTGTGAAAAGAAATGTATTATTTGTTTTTAGCAAACGGCTTTGAGATCACCGAGGCTATGGCGCCGCTTGACATAATGCGTCGCGCAGGTCTTGAGGTAAAGACCGTAGGTGTTACGGGCGAGATGATCCAAAGCTCAAACGGAGTTTCAATAAAGCCCGACATTGATATCAGCAAAATAACATATGATGATCTTGACGGCGCAATTCTTCCCGGCGGAATGCCCGGAACGCTTAACCTTAAGGCAAGTTCTGCCGTTACAGACTGCGTTAAGTATTGCTATGATAACGGTAAGCTTGTCGCTTCTATCTGCGCCGCTCCGTCGATTTTCGGCGAAATGGGCTTGCTTCGCGACAGACGCGCCACATGCTTCCCGGGCTTTGAAAACGCGCTTAAGGGCGCTGTACATACGGGAGCTCATGTTGAGACCGACGGCAATGTAATCACATCAAAGGGAGCGGGATGCGCGCTGGAATTCGGCCACGCGATCGTGAGCTTTGCCGTTTCAAAGGACGCCGCCGACAAGGTTTTAAGTGATATGCAATGCTTCTGATAAACGTTAAGGACGAAAAACGAAGGCTGAGAAAGCGCTACAGAAAGCTCAGAGAGAACTGCCCCGCCGAGCTTAAAGCGAAGCTTGACAAGGCTCTTACGGCTCAGGTGCTGAGTCTTGATGAATTTAAAAGCTGCGAGACGCTGTTTGTGTTCATATCTTCACCGATCGAATGCGACACTTCCGAAATAATCAGCGAAGCGTTCAGGCAGGGGAAGAGGGTAGCGGTGCCGAGGTGTATCGATAAATTCGGTAAAATGGATTTTTACTATATTAAATCCACCGCCGATCTGTCGCCCGGGAGCTTCTCTTTGATGGAGCCTGACCCTGAAAAATGCCTCAAGGTGACCGATTTTACAAAAGGTCTTTGTATCGTTCCGGGGCTCTGCTTTGACTACGAGGGCTATCGCGTCGGTTTTGGAAAAGGATATTACGACCGCTTTCTCAACGCTTTTCGCGGAACGACCGTCGGTATCTGCTATTCACGGTACACCGAAAAGCAGCTTCCTCGCGGCGCGCATGACAGACATACGGATATATTAGTTACAGAAAAGTTTACTAACCGAATGGTAAAGAGGTATATGAATGGAAAACTACAGTAACGACCGCCAAAAATTTGATGAACAAAGGCGAAAAAAAGCCGAGAATTTTCATCTCAGCATTTCGGATGAAGCGTTTGGGCAGGAGCAGGAAAACACCCAGCCCGAGGAAATCAACTCCTACAGCGGACAGGACGTAAAGGAGCAGATAGCGCGTGAATCTCAAAAATCCCTGAAAAAGCGCAAACGTGAGCAAAAGCGCGAGCTTAAAAGGCGCAACAAGCGCAACAGGCGAATTTTCCGCGTTATGTGGCTTGTTTCCATACTCCTTATAGGAACTATGATAGCTACATATATAGTTACGGGAATGAACGACCTGCTCGCTATCAACCGCACCGACGATTCCGTTATTTCGGTAACGATTCCCGCTAATCCTACGCTTGATTCCGTTACCGAGATTCTTGTTAAAAACGGCATTATCAACGAGGGCGGATATTTTAAGATGTTTGCCAATATGACAAAGTCAAGCAATGAGTTCGCTCAGGGTACCTATGAACTGCGGAAGAATATGGACTACCAGGCGATACTTACCAATTTAGCCGGAAAGTCGAGCCGAACCGATACCGTTGAGGTTACCATTATCGAGGGTATGAGCGTTATCGAGATCGCTGACAAGCTTGTTGAGGAAGGCGCTCTTTCGGATAAGCAGCAGTTCCTTGATTTGTGCGCTTCCGATAAGTTCGACAACGACTTTGATTTTATAAAATCAATTTCAAACCCCGGCGACCGTTATTACAAGCTTGAGGGTTATCTGTACCCCGATAAATACGAGTTCTATCACAACGACGATCCGTTAAGCATAATTTATAAGTTCCTTAACAACTTCGAAAGCAAGCTGTACGAGAAACAGGCATTTGACGGCTACGAAAAGCTCTATTCTATCCACAAAATGATAGAAAAAACCGGAACGTCTTATAATCTTGATCAGATCCTCACTATCGCTTCCATTATTCAGGCTGAGGCGGCAAATAAGGAGGATATGTATATTATTTCCTCTATCCTGCACAACCGTTTGTCAGCTGACGTCGATATGGGTGTGTCGAATCTGAGCCTTGACTCAACAAAGTATTATCCTTATCGCACCGAGAAGGATCTGCCCGCTACTGCAGGCAAAAACTACAAAAGCAAGTACGATACTTATTCATTAAACGGCCTTCCGCCGGGACCCATTTGCAACCCCGGAAACGAGGCTATTACCGCCGCGCTGCTGCCTGAGGATACAAGCTACTACTATTTCTGTCACGACAAGGACGGACAGGCTTACTACGCCTCAACGATTTATGAGCACGAGGCAAATCTGGATTTGATCAAGTGATGCAAATGATAGATAAAAAACCCGAAATATTAGCGCCCGCAGGCGATTTTGAATGCCTTAGATCCGCCCTTAACTTTGGGGCGGACGCGGTATTCCTTGCCGGAAAAGCATTTGGCATGCGTTCGGCTCCGCGCAATTTTGACGAGGCGGAGCTGAAAGCTGCGTGCCGGCTTGCCCATTCGATGAGCAGGCACATACACCTGACCTGCAATACACTTCCGCGCAATAATGAGCTTGAAGCCCTGCCGGATTTTCTTGCCATGGCTCAGGACTGCGGCGTTGACGCGCTTATAATCGCCGATATGGGCGTTTTTGAGGCGGCAAAGCGCTATGCTCCAAAGGTAGCGCGGCACGTTTCGACTCAGGCGGGCGTAACAAACTACGCCTGTGCCAATGTGCTATATAATATGGGTGCTTCCAGAGTGGTGCTTGCGCGTGAGATACCGCTTGACGAAATCG
>ONMK01000045.1 GCA_900318905.1 uncultured Eubacteriales bacterium
GGCAAACAAGCCGCCGTTGACATACGGGAACGCCGCGAGCTGTTCGTCAAGATACGGATCGCGTTCGTTCAACGGTGTGTTGAGAACCTTAAATAGATCAATGATTCCCGTGCGAAGGTGAGTAGTATTGAAACTGTCAAGATAGTCGTGGAACAGATTACGGTTGAATACGTCTGCATCCTCGGCGTAAAGACAGAACACCAGACGAACGCACAATACATTCAGGCTCTTTAGCGTTTCGGGAGAATCGGGATCAACGTATTGCTTGCGCAGCGCGTCGTAAAGTTCACCGACCAACTCGCCCGCTTTGATTGAAACCTCCATTTCACGGCGTATGTTCTCGTTTTTGGTATCGACGAGGAAATTCAGGCGGTAGTGTTCCTTCGGCAAATTTTTCAGAAGAATCTGCTCCGGCTCCGCGTTCGGGTTCTCCATGTCGTAAACAAGAAACTCGGCAAAGTTACAAGTGATGATCCAACGAGGACGGTTTGAGTACGGCAACTCCGCAGAGTAACGCTTTGCTTGTTGAAAAGGCGTGAGCAAGGTGCCGTCGGACTGCTTGATAGGAGCCTTCAGATTTTTGCCCAAGCTCTTTTGCTCAATCAGCACCTTTGTTTCGGGAATAAAGCCGTCTATAAAGCTGGTGTGGTCGAGGTGCACCTGATCCTCAAACTCGATAAAGTGTGAAGGATTTTCCACACCGTACACCTGACCCAAAAGCTCCATCCAAAACTTTTGGCTTTCTCCTTTTTCGTAGCCTTTATCTTTCCAATAATCCGCAAACGCCTTTGCAGCACGTTTCTTTTCCTGTTCGCTGATTTTTGTCGCCATTTATTTCACCGATTCCGTTATAAATTGCTTTTAGTATATCATTATTTCAACTAAAATACAATATTGATATGAGCAATTATTGCTTGTATTTCCGACTTGTATATACTACTTGCTTTTGCTTTCAACATCAAAAAGCTTTGGAACCGAACGCCTGACGGGCGTTTAGGCGTAGATTTATTCGAAAAGGAGGCGGCATAAATTCGATAAATCTTTCAACAACAAGCAAAAAGAGAGTGGAAAACTCCATTCTCTGATTTGTTGCGTGCTGTTGCAATCTCAATTTTCATAATTCATTCAAGTTCAAAGGCTGCCGCCAAATCTTTAGAATTGCGACAGCCCCTTTTTTATTTTTTCTATTTAATTTCACTCTGATTGTTCAAAATTTGGCTTAAGCAAGGGGCTTTTTGCAAAAACATACGGGAGGTTTGTTTATCAAAATTATAACCCGAACAGCTCTCGGTTTGTGACAAAGCGAATATCTTTTGCTTTTGAGGCTATATCAAACAGCCGTTCAAGGCGCTCGAAGCAGCCGAACTCTGTGCCGTAGTCGAGCTCATAGCTGTGCCCCCACATATAGAACACGGCGTCCTCCTCCCCTTTCGGAGCCTCAATGAACTCCCTGAGCAAGTCCTCGGCAAACGGGTCGAGCTGCCAGCAGGTCGGCTGTACCATAAAACTGTTTTTGTCAAACAAAAAGCTTTGCGGTCTTTGCAGGTGGCACACGCGCCTTGCGTAGCGCACGCCGCTGTTTTTCAGGGCGGCAAGCACATTGTCGTTGAATGTGTCCTTCGGGAAAGCGTGCCCGACTACTTGGTAACCGAACAGCTCCGACAAACGCTCAACGTCGCGCGTTATTTCCTCAAAAGCTTCGTCGGGCGTCAAGCCTGTCTGCACAAGATGATGGGTTCCGTGGCTTGCCACCTCTACATTCGGGTGAGAATAAAGCTTTAACGCGTCCTGCTCGCTCAATATAAAATGATCGATATACTCAGCAGGGTTGGCTTCATCCTTAAAAGCCGCGCTTCTTCCCCTGCCGTCAATGAGCCTGATATAGCTCTTTTTGCCGAAAAGACCGCTGCTGATGTTGAACGTGCCCTTTATTCCGTACTTTTCCATAAGCGCGATAACGCGGATATCCTGCTCGGTTCCGTCGTCATACGAAACCGTAAAATACTTTTCTCCCATTTTTGCCTCTGATTTTAGCTTATCTGATTGCGTCCTTCATTGTCTTTACATACTCGCCGATATACTTCGGGGCGTCCTTGCCGTGCTGTTCAAGCAGCTTGACAATAGCTGAGCCGACAATAGCTCCGTCGGCGATATCCGCCATATTCTTTGCCTGCCCGGGTGTCGAGATGCCGAAGCCTATAGCGCAGGGAACGTCGGTATTTTCGCGGATGATGCTGACAATCGACTGCAAATCGGTGTTGATTTCACTTCTTACTCCCGTAACGCCGAGACTTGATACAAGATAGATAAAGCCGTCAGCCTCTTTTGCTATCATGCTTACGCGGTTTGCCGAGGTAGGCGCGATAAGCGAGATCAAATCAACGCCGTATTTGCGGCAAACCGGCAGGAATTCGTCCTTTTCCTCATATGGGATATCGGGAAGAATAAGCCCGTCGATCCCGATTTCGGCACAGGTCGAAATAAACCTTTCGGCGCCGTAGGAGAACACAACGTTCGCGTATGTCATAAACACCAGCGGAACCGTAACGTCCTGACGCAGACCGCGCACGAACGAGAATATCATGTCGGTATTTACGCCGCCCTTGAGCGCGCGGATATTGGCTCCCTGGATCACGGGGCCTTCGGCTGTCGGGTCTGAGAACGGAATGCCAAGCTCAATTAAATCGGCTCCGTTTCTCGCCGCCTCTCTTACAGCTTCGGCGGTTGTGAGAAGGTCGGGGTCGCCGCAGGTGATGAACGGAATGAATGCCTTGCCGTTTTTGAAAGCGTCTTTGATATTACTCATAAATATCCTCCCCTCTGTATCGCGCGATAGCCGCGCAGTCCTTGTCGCCTCTGCCGGAGACGGTAACTACAATGATTTTATCCTTGTCCATTTGAGGCGCGATTTTCATTGCGTGCGCCAGCGCGTGAGATGATTCGATAGCCGGGATAATGCCCTCGGTTTTTGAGAGGTACTCAAAAGCCTCAACCGCCTCGTCGTCGGTGATAGCCACATACTCGGCTCTGCCTATGTCGTAGAGGTGAGCGTGCTCGGGACCTACGCCGGGATAGTCAAGCCCCGCCGAAATCGAATATACGGGAGCGATCTGTCCGTTTTCATCCTGGCAAAAATACGACTTCATGCCGTGAAAAATGCCGAGTCTGCCCGTTGAAATGGTAGCGGCGGTTTCAAAGGTGTCGATTCCCCTGCCTGCCGCCTCGCAGCCGATAAGGCGCACACCCTTGTCGCCGATAAAGTTATAGAAGCTTCCGATAGCGTTGGAGCCGCCGCCAACACAGGCGATCACAGCGTCGGGAAGTCTGCCTTCCTTCTGAAGCATTTGCTCCTTTATTTCCTTGGAGATGACAGCCTGGAAGTCGCGCACGATCGTCGGGAACGGGTGCGGTCCCATTACCGAGCCGAGGCAGTAGTGGGTGTCGGAAATACGAGTTGTCCACTCGCGCATAGCCTCGCTGACGGCGTCTTTAAGAGTAGCGGTTCCCGAAGTCACGGGAATAACCTCAGCTCCCAAGAGCCTCATTCTGTACACGTTAAGAGCCTGGCGCTTTGTGTCCTCCTCGCCCATGAAAACAACGCACTCCATGCCCATAAGAGCGGCGGCGGTAGCGGTGGCGACGCCGTGCTGCCCCGCGCCCGTTTCGGCGATAAGGCGGGTTTTGCCCATCTTTTTGGCAAGAAGCGCCTGACCGAGAACGTTGTTTATTTTGTGCGCGCCGGTGTGGTTCAAGTCCTCGCGCTTTAAGTAAATCTTTGCGCCGCCCAGATCCTTTGTCATCTTCTCGGCGTAGTATAATCTTGACGGTCTGCCCGCGTAATCGTTGAGAAGCTCGGTGAGCTCGCGGTTGAACTCGGGATCCGCTTTATAGTGATTGTAGGCTTGTTCAAGCTCGATAACGGCGTTCATCAGTGTTTCGGGAATGTACTGGCCGCCGTGAACTCCAAAGCGTCCGTTTGGATTTGTCATGCTGTTTCTTCCTTTCTTACTTCGGCAACGAATGCCGCCATTTTTTCGCTGTCCTTTGCTCCGCCGGTTTCTACGCCCGTGCTGACGTCGACCGCGAACGGCTGCAGGTTCTTGACCGCCTCGGCGACATTTTCGGGGTTGAGCCCGCCCGCTAAGAAATACGGTCTTTTTATCTCTTTGAGCAGGCTCCAGTCAAACGCCCTGCCCTCGCCCTTTCCGCCGTCGAGAAGAACATAGTCGGCGCCCGACTGTTCGGCGCGCTTTACGTCGTCAATTGAGCGGATGACAAACGCCTTTATAATAGGCTTGTCGGTGATAGTGCGCAGCTTTTTGAGATACTCCTCATCCTCAGAGCCGTGGAGCTGAACCACATCTACAATGCCGAGGTTCATCATCGAAGCGACCATATCGAGGTCGTCGTCAAGGAAAACGCCGACCGCTTTAATGTCGGAGTTGAGTTTGCTTTTCAGCTCAGCAGCCTGCAAGTGACTTACGCGGCGCTTGCTTTTTTCGGCGAACACAAAGCCGATGTAGTCGGGCTTAAGGGCGTTTGCCGTTTCAATATCCTGTGTGCGTGACAGTCCGCACAGCTTTATCTTAGTCATATTCTTCCTCTCAGTTCATTCAGCTTTTGCTTTTTGTCCTCCGCCTTCATCAGGGCTTCGCCGATAAGCACCGCGTCGGCTCCGATCTCGCGCAAAACTCTGACATCTTCGGCGGTTTTTACTCCGCTTTCGGATACAAAAATTATATCATTTGGTATTATGCTTCTCAGGCGGCGGCTGTTTTCGGAGTCCACCGTAAAGTCCTTTAAATTGCGGTTGTTTACGCCGATTATCCTCGCGCCGGACTGAATAGCCGCCTGTACCTCCGCCCCGTTATGAGCCTCTACAAGCGCCGACAGCCCCAGCTCGTCACATATGCCCCTGTACTCGCTGAGCTGCTTTTCGGAAAGAATTGCCGCTATCAGCAGCACAGCCGACGCGCCCAGCAGCTTTGCCTCGTAGATCATGTACTCGTCAACGGTGAAGTCCTTGCGCAGGCAGGGTATGCTGACATTTGAGGCGATCCGGCGCAGGTACTCGTCACTGCCCAGAAACCACTTCGGCTCGGTGAGCACGGATATGCAGTCGGCGCCGGCAGCCTCGTATTCCTTTGCGATTTGCAGATAAGGAAAATCGGGAGCTATCAAGCCCTTTGACGGCGACGCTTTTTTGCACTCGCAGATAAAAGCTATATCCTGCTTTTTGAGCGCTTTTTCAAAGGTGAAGTCACCCTTTGGAAGCTGTAAAGCCCGCATTCTTATTTCTTCTAAAGAATTTTTACTCTTTGCCGCCTCTACCCTTTCACGGGCGTGAGCGGCGAGCTTGTCTAAAATATTCATCACTCATTCTCCGGGCGGTTGCTTACCTCGATAAGCTTTTCAAGCGTTTTAGCCGCCTTTCCGGAATCGATAAGCTCCGCAGCGAGCTTTACGCCGTCATTAAAGCTTTGAGCCTTGCCCGCGATATACAGCGCCGCGCCCGCGTTGAGCAGTACGGCATTGCGCTTGTGCCCCTTTTTGCCGTCGAGGATATCGCGCGTGATTTGAGCGTTGTCCTGCGGCGACCCGCCCTTTAAATCGTCTTTTGAGCAGCGCTCAAAGCCGAAGTCCTCGGGCTTTATAACATATGACTTGAACCAGCCGTCCTTGATTTCACACACCTTTGTGGACGAGCTGAGAGAGATTTCATCTAACTTGTCCTGACCGTAGACTACCATTCCGCGCTTGATCCCAAGGCTGATAAGCACCTGAGCAAGCGGCTCAACAAGGTACTCGTCGTAAACGCCTAAAAGCTGCATTGAGGGCGAAGCGGGATTGGTGAGCGGTCCCAGAATATTGAACACGGTTCTGAAGCCCAGCTCGCGGCGGATGGCTCCTACATATTTCATCGAGGTGTGGTATTTCTGCGCAAAGAAGAAGCACATCCCCACCTCGTTCAAAAGCTCAACGCACCTTTCGGGGCTCTGGTTGATATTTACCCCGAGAGCCTCAAGGCAGTCGGCTGTACCGCTGTTTGAGGAAGCCGCGCGGTTGCCGTGCTTTGCAACCTTAACGCCGCCCGCCGCGGAAACAATTGCCGCGGTGGTAGAGATGTTGAAGCTCTTTGCGTTGTCGCCGCCCGTTCCTACGATTTCAAGCACGTCCATGCCCGTTTCTACCTTTGTGGCGTGGTCGCGCATTGCGGCGGCGCAGCCCGCTATCTCGTCGGTCGTTTCCGCTTTGGCGCTCTTTGTTGACAGAGCGGAAAGGAAAGCCGCGTTCTGAGTGGGCGTGGTCTCGCCGTTCATTATCTCATTCATTACGGCGTAGGCTTCGTCATAAGTCAAGTCCTCTTTATTTACGATTTTTACGATTGCTTCTTTGATCATGGTAAACCTTCCTTTCTGTTACCCTTTTATGAAATTATATAACATTGTTTTTCCGTCGGGAGTCATTATTGATTCGGGATGGAACTGCACCCCGAAAACGGGATATTCAGTATGCTGAACCGCCATAACCTCGCCGTCGGCAGTCTTTGCGGTAACGCGCAGACAGTCAGGGAGCGTATTTTCATCAACAGCAAGAGAGTGATAGCGCGCGACCTTAGCCTGAGCCGGGCAATTCTTAAAGAGCGGACTGTTATTGTCAAGCTCCGCTACGCTCTGCTTGCCGTGCATGAGCCGCTTTGCGTAGGTTACGGTCGCGCCGTATGCCGCACAGATAGCCTGATGTCCGAGGCAAACGCCCAAAACGGGGATCTCACCGCCGAGCCGCTTTGCCGCTTCTATTATAACTCCCGCGTCCTCCGGTCTGCCGGGGCCGGGTGAAAGAATTATCCTGTCGGGCTTTAGGGCGCGTATCTCATCCACCGTAAGCTCGTCGTTGCGTATCACCTTTATGTCGGGGTCTATTTCCCCTATCAGCTGATACAGGTTGTATGAAAAGCTGTCGTAGTTGTCAATAAGTAAAATCATAACTCAGCCTCCTGCGCCAATTCAAGCGCGTGCAAGGACGATTTGGCTTTGTTGAGGCATTCCTCAAATTCCTTTTCGGGGTTTGAGTCGGCAACGATACCGGCGCCGCTTCTTACAAACACCTTGCCGTTCTTTTTGTAAGCGATACGGATTGCTATACAGGTGTCCATGTTGCCGGTAAAGTCGATATATCCGATAGCGCCGCCGTAGATTCCGCGCTTGTTGTTTTCAAGCTCGCCTATAAGCTGACAGGCGCGTATCTTGGGAGCGCCCGAAAGAGTGCCTGCCGGGAGCACCGCCTCGATAGCGTCGAGGGCGTCCTTGTCGTCCCTTATTTCACCGCGCACGGTTGAGCCTATATGCATAACGTGAGAGTAGCGCTCGATTGAATGGAGCTTTTCGACCTCTACGGTGCCGAACTTGCTGATTTTCCCGAGGTCGTTGCGCCCGAGATCGACCAGCATATTGTGCTCGGCGAGCTCCTTTTCATCGGCAAGAAGCTCACGCTCCAGCGCCTGATCCTCTTTTTCGGTCATTCCTCTGGGGCGTGTGCCGGCAAGAGGGAATGTGTGAAGAACGCCGTTCTCAAGCTTTACCAGAGTTTCGGGTGAAGCGCCCGCGACCTCAACGTCGGTTCCCGAGAAGTAGAACATATACGGCGACGGGTTGATCGTGCGCAGCATTCTGTAGGTGTTCAGCAGGCTTCCCTCAAAAGGCGCGCTCAGTCGGTTTGACAGAACGATCTGGAAGATGTCGCCCTCGCGGATATGGCGCTTTGCCCGCTCTACCATCGCGCAGTACTGCTCCTTGTTGAAAAGCGGAGTTACCTCGCCCCCCAGCCTGCCGGGCTTTTCCTCGGATTTTTGTCCGTTTTTAAGCAGATCCGCAAGCCTTTCAAGCTCATGTGCCGCCGCCATGTAAGCTTTATCAATGTCGCTTAGCTTCATGTTAACAATAAGAATTATCTTCTGCTTTACGTTGTCAAAGGCTATCACCTTGTCAAAAAGCATTAGGTCAACATCCTTGAACGCCTCGGTATCCTCAGCCGCGCACCTGACTTTCGGCTCGCTGTAGCCGAGGTAATCATATGAAAAATATCCCACAAGACCGCCCGTAAACGGCGGAAGGCTATGAAGCCTCGGGCTTTTGTATGAAGCTAAAAGCGCTCTGAGATAACCTGAAGGATCGTCGGTTTTATGCTCAACACCGCCTGCCTTTAATACACCGTCAACGCAGGTGATATCAAGCACCGGATCAAAGCCGAGAAAGGTGTAGCGTCCCCATCGGTCGTTTGCCTGAGCGGACTCAAGCATATAGCAGTGCGACGAAACGTTTTTTAGTATCCGCATCGTTTCTATAGGCGTAGTAAAGTCCGAGAGTATCTCGCAGCTCAGCGGAACAACATCGTATTTCTGCTGAGCGGCTATCTCTTTTACCTCTTTTAAGCTTGGGAAAACCTGCATATCAATACCTCCAATCGGCTTATGAAAACGAAAAAACGCCCTCAACAAAGCCTGTGTGCTCTGTTAAGGACGAATAAAAACTTATCCGCGGTGCCACCTTAATTCACGGTCTGACCCGTGCGCTTAGCAGGATACCAACATATCCCCGGCAAATCACGTCTGCCTTCAACGTCGCAGAATACTCCGGTAAACCCGTTTGACTGCGCCCTCGGCGGCCCATTTGACAACTTGTTTCTCACCTGACTCTCAGCTGCGCAGGCTCTCTGTAGAGGCATGATTGCCTTTATTTCCGCTTCATCGGTTTAGTTTATTAAATTATTTGCATTATATCACCCGATCAAATAATTGTCAAGGCTTTTTGCGTTATTTATCGGGATAATCAGCGCCCGCCTATTTTATAACCGCGCTTTATTACGGTTTTTATGAGCTTTCCGTTAGAGCCGAGTGATTTCCTCAGGTTGCGCATATGGGTGTCGAGCAGGCGTTCGTCGGCGCCGCTGTTGTAACCCCACACCATATCGACCAGCTTTTCACGGCTGATAACACTCCCTTTATTCTCTAAAAGAACTTTAAGAATAGTGTATTCCTTTGCCGTCAGCTTTACCTCCTCGCCGCCGCTTATAACGGTTCCGTTGTTTGGGTTGAGCGATAAATCCTCTACGCTGAAAACCTTTGAGCGCACCAAGCCCTTTGAACGCTTTATAAGCGCATTCACCTTTTCATACAGCACGGGAAGCGGAAACGGCTTTACAACGTAATCGTCGCAGCCGAGCGCGTAGCCGTTGAGCATATCCAACTCATCGGTTCTGGCGGTAATGAAGATGATCGGCACGTCGCTTTCCCTGCGTATCTCCCTGCAAATCTCAAAGCCGTCAAGCTCGGGCAGCATAACGTCAAGCAGCAGACAGTCGTAAAAATTCTCATACGCCTTTTCAAGTCCTTCCTCACCGTTTTCGGCTATCTCGATTGAAAAGGCTCCCTTTTCTTTTTTTGTAAAATAATTTGAAATCAACGCCTGAATGTTTCTGTCGTCCTCGACAAGCAAAACCCGGTACATAGACATCCCTCTTTACTGATTCTGAATACATTATAAATGATTCATCTTAAAATGACAATATATTTTCCAAACATCTTGACACAGCAGCCAAGATTAGATATTATTCAATTATAAACTTATGAAAGGAAATAGGAAGATGATAAATAAACTTTTCGGCGAATTAGCCGCTCTTGAACAGGTTGAGGCTATCGCTCTCGGCGGCTCAAGGTCGGGCGAGAATTATGATGAAAAATCGGATTATGACGTATATTTATACATCACCGCTCCCGTAAGCGAGGAAACAAGGCGCGCTATTCTTGAAAAATACTGCTCCTATATGGAGATCGGAAATCACTACTGGGAGTACGAGGACAACTGCGTACTGAATAACGGCGTTGATATCGACATTCTGTACCGCGACCTCGGCTCGTTCTGTGACGATGTAGAAAGCGTGGTGGAAAATCACGAACCGCGCAACGGATACACAACCTGCATGTGGCACAACCTTATTACATGCAAAATCATCCGCGATAAAAACGGCAGACTGCAAAAAATGAAAGACCGCTTTTCGGTTCCGTATCCCGAAGAGCTGCGCAAAAACATTATCGAGAGGAACACCAACCTTTTATACGCCGCAATGCCCGCGTACTCGCTTCAGATAAAAAAGGCATGCTCACGGCTTGACAGGGTAAGTATCGTTCACAGAACAGCGGCGTTTCTGGAATCGTATTTTGACGTAATTTTCGCTCTTAACAGGCTTACCCACCCGGGCGAAAAGCGGCTTGTGCCGCTCTGCAAGCAGAACTGCGCCGTTCTTCCCGAGAACTTTGAGGAAAACCTGAACACGCTGTTTTATGACATGTCGGCAAACACCGACAAAATAAGCGATGATATCGATTTGATAATAGAAGAGCTGAAAAAGATAACAAAGTAACAGAAAAATCAGGCTGCGCTCAGTTACGGGCACAGCCTGAATCTTATTTTGCAAAGCTTATGCTCTGCTCAAATGTTTTTCTGAATTGTCCGTCCAATTCAGGGTCGCATACAAGGAACCAGATACGGGCGTATTCGTCATCAGAGTATGAATTTCCGCAAGCCGCCAACGACAAAACGCTCACTGCGGCAAGCAATAACGCAAATACTTTCTTCATTATATTAATTCTCCAATAGTATATTCAACCTTATATTCCGCGAGGTACCTTTGAATTAAGGTTGCGTCCTGAACAGCAACTGCCTTGTCGCCGTCAACATCAGCGGCCTTAAAGGATTTTACATTCTGATACTCCGAAGCGTGCCGCTGAATCGCGGTCACGTCGCGGATATCAACGCTTCCGTCGCCGTTGGCGTCGCCCAGCATTACGCGTTCTTCATCGGCAAAGCGGAACGGGTCGATCGAATAAAACTTTGTTGCGGTTCCGTTGGATACGTACCATCTTACGCGTCCGTCTGAGCAAAATTCCGGCTGACAGTCGGACAGCTGAACATCCTTTGCTGCGATTTCCGAGGTCATGTTGCCGAGCGAATCGAGAGTTACCGCTTTTGTAACGGTCTGATAATTTGCGTCTGTTTCCGTCCACATCATCAAAAACTGCTCGGGTCCGATTTTTACAAGCTGAGGTGTGCCGACCTTTATATTGTCTGCGCTTGTATAGTCGCCGCCCAGGGTAGCTCCGGTATAGTTATCCCCTATTGAGCCGCTGAATGTCATGGGAACAGTATAGCTTACATCAGTTACCTCATCATCTTTGTTGAATTTTGTTATGGCGATCCCGCGCGGATAAGCGTCGCCGTGATCGGC
>ONMK01000042.1 GCA_900318905.1 uncultured Eubacteriales bacterium
GTTTTTCTTCAGAATGATTATTTGCTTTGAAATACACTTATTTCATTATAATATTTTATCATAATACAGAAGCAGTTTTAATTCTGATTATGAAATATAGTTGATTATTCAGCATTTAATTTGTAGAAAATCATATTGTGATTTTGTGCATATTCACAGTATCAATCCATTGTCAGCATATTTTCCACCATTAACTTTATTTCGATAAGCCAGTAAAAAAACCGCGGACTTAACCGCGGTTTTTTTCAAGATATTTAAGTATTTGTTCGTCGTCCCAAAACTCCAGATCATCGGTTCCGGCAAGGTATTCGTTGTGATGGCGCACCTCGTGGTGCAGGATATGTTCCATCTTCTTATAGAACTCATCTCTTGGCAGATTGCCGTAGACGCGGGCTATAGAGCCGTAATAGAATACGATCGAATTTCCGATAAGATCTCGCTTGTACTCTCCGAGGATATATAAGTCGTTATTACGGGCGACAGGGTGGTATTTGTGCTGAGGCACAATTGATATTCCGCCGTTAAGCTCGCGGTACAATTCGTACGGCATTGCGTCGGCTATTTCATCGAGCAGCGGCACATTCTTCAAAAGTAATCATATTTCCGATACAAAATCAATAATCGAGATAATCCTTAAGCTTTCTTGAGCGGCTGGGATGTCTGAGCTTTCTGAGCGCTTTTGCCTCGATCTGGCGGATACGCTCACGGGTAACGTTGAATTCCTTGCCCACTTCTTCAAGAGTGCGGCTTCTTCCGTCCTCAAGACCGAAGCGGAGTTTGAGTACCTTTGCCTCTCTGGGAGTCAAGGTTGAGAGCACGTCGGCAAGCTGCTCGCGGAGCATGGTGTGCGAAGCGGCGTCCGCGGGAGCCGGAGCGTCGTTGTCGGGGATAAAGTCGCCGAGATGGCTGTCCTCTTCCTCACCGATAGGAGTTTCAAGCGAAACAGGCTCCTGAGCAACGCGCATGATCTCCCTCACCTTATCAACGGGCATATCGATCTCCTCGGCGATCTCGTCGGGAGAAGGCTCGTGACCGTTCTGGTGGAGAAGCTGGCTCTGAACCTTTTTGACCTTGTTGATTGTTTCGACCATATGAACGGGGATACGGATGGTACGCGCCTGATCGGCTATAGCTCGGGTAATAGCCTGACGGATCCACCATGTGGCGTAAGTTGAGAACTTGAAGCCCTTTGTATAGTCAAACTTTTCAACCGCTTTGATAAGACCGAGGTTGCCCTCCTGAATAAGGTCGAGGAACTGCATTCCTCTGCCGAGGTAACGCTTTGCGATACTTACAACAAGGCGAAGGTTGGCTTCGCTCAAGCGCTGCTTTGCGGCTACGTCGCCGTTTGAAATGCGTATAGCCAAATCGACTTCTTCCTCACTCGAAAGGAGAGGTACTCTGCCGATTTCCTTAAGATACACCTTTACGGGGTCGTCGACGGTAACGCTTTGCTCGCCTGTGGGCGCGGGAGTATCTTCATCCTTGTTATCATCTATTGAAATATCAATATCGTCGATTTTAAGGTCGTCAAAATCCTCTACGATTTCAATTCCCTGCTGTTCAATTGTTTCGTAGAGCTTTTCAAGTTTTTCGGGATCCAGATCCTGCTCGCCGAGGGCGTCAAGAATATCCTGGTTAGTCAGCTGACCTTTTTGTTTTCCCAGCTCGATAAGTTCTTTCGCTAATGACTTTTTTTCCTGCTGTGGCATAGTATCTTTCCTTTCACGTTTTGGATTCCCTTACCTTTTTGAGGTATTCGTTAAGCTCGTCCTCACCCATATTGGCAATGTCGGCGGGCTTAGGCTTAGCGCTTTCCTCCAAGATAACCTTTATATATTCATCAAGCGACTTTTTAGTTTGCGCAATACTTGCGTGTTTTTGGACTATTTGATAGATTTTATCGGATTCCTCTGACGTAAAGTCAGCCGAAGTGTTGTTCAGCGGATCCTTTCCGTCGCGTATCCTGTCGAGAAAATATGTATAAAAACGCCTCATAAGCGAGTTTTGGAATTGCTCAGGCTTTATTTCCGAGGAAATATATTTTTCTGAATCGGGGTTGCGGATAAGATACCCTACAAGCGCTTCCTCCGCGGAAGAACTCCGCAGCGCCTTTGCTCTGTCCTTGTCAAGCTTCTCGCCCCGTCCGCTCAGCTCGGTGCTGATTTTTTGCTGCTGTTTGCGGTACTCCTCGCGCGAACGGCGTTTATTGAGCTTTTTCATCTGAGCCATAAACGCGTTTTTGTCAACTCCGAATTCCTTGCAGAGCTTAGCAGCGTAAACATCCTGCTCGATTGGGCTGGGAATAGTAGCAATCAGGCGCGCCGCTGCCTCAAGAAAGCTCACTCTGCCGTCTGAGGTATCGGTATTGTGCTCTCCGCGGAGCTTTTGGAGGCGGTATTCGATGTCATTTCCGCTTTTGTCAATCAGCGCCTTGAACGCCGCAGGCCCGTCGGCGCCCTTTGATTTTATAAACTCGTCGGGGTCCTTTCCGTTAGGAACAGTGAGCACCCTTACGGGAAGCCCGGCATTTCGGAGTATAGGAATTGCTCTGGAGGTAGCCTTCTGCCCCGCCTCGTCGGCGTCGTAACAGATAATGACCTCGTCGGCGTACCGCTTCATCAGCATCGCCTGCTCGGAAGTCAGCGCAGTTCCCAAAGTGGCAACGGCGTTGCTAAAGCCTGCCTGATTAACGGCGATAACGTCCATATAGCCCTCGCAGAGCATCAGCGTGCGGCTGCCCGAATTCTTAGCATTATTCAAAGAAAACAGGTTTTCGCTTTTCTTGAACACCGGTGTGTCGGAAGTGTTGAGGTACTTCGGCTTTTGGTCGGTCATTATCCTTCCGCCGAAAGCAATTACATTTCCGCGCAAGTCGATTATCGGGAACATGACTCGGTTTGAAAAGCGGTCATAAACGCCGTTTCCGCTTTTGCGCTGAACAGCAAGATTGGCTGCTATAAGCTCATGCTCGGAAAATCCGAGCGATTTAAGATGAGTTGTCAGCGACGTCCATTCATCGTCTGCAAAGCCCAAGCCGAAATGACGAATAGTTCTGTCGCTGAGCATTCGTCCGTGAAAATAGTCGAGCCCCTCTTTGCCTACGGGCAGATAAAGCGTTTTATAATAAAAACGCGCAGCCTCGCGGTTAGCTTCGTAAATACGCTTTCTCAGCCTTGCCATGCTGTCGTCATAGGAGTTTTCCGGCATTTCCATTCCCGCGCGCTGAGCGAGGAATTTAACAGCCTCAACATAATCGAGGTTTTCGATCCTCATAATAAAGGAAATCACGTCTCCGCCGGCGCCGCAGCCGAAGCAGTAAAACGAATCGTTCTCGGTGTATATGTTGAAGGAGGGCGTTTTTTCGCCGTGAAAAGGGCATAATCCGACCATATTTCTTCCGCGGCGCTTAAGATTGATATATGACGCGGCGATGTCGGTCAGACTGTTTCGCATTTTTAATTCCTGTAAAAAGCCCTCGGGGAATGCCATGATCTGCTCCTTGATTTTTGTTTCCTGTATAGTATATTCGCAAACAGCCGCAAAAATCCTCTAAAAATTTTAAAAAAGTTCCGAAGATGCGAAAAATTCTTCTTTTTCCTGCCTGATTTGCGCCTCTCCCGCTGTCGCGTCGGCGAGTTTCTTTTCGATTGCGGGGATATTTGACGGCTTGATGTGGAATTTTATTGTTACATCGGCTCCGTAAATAACATCATCCGTTCCCGATGAATGCTCCGCTACGATCGACGCTACCTTTCCGTACTGATTATATGTGCAGTTGAGCGAACAAACGGCGCAGTTTTCCATAAGAATAACCCCGCCCGCTTCAAGGGCGAGCTTTGCCGCCTGGGAATAGGCGCGTACCAAGCCGCCGGTGCCGAGTAATACTCCGCCGAAATAGCGCGTAACGACTACGCACACATCACAGACCTCGTTTTTAATGATAACATCCAGCACAGGCATTCCGGCGGTTCCCGAAGGCTCTCCGTCGTCGCTGTAACGCTTTATATTGCCCTCACGCAGAGAATAGGCGTAAACGTTGTGGCGCGCGTCCCAATGCTGCGACCGCTTTTCATTGATAAAAGCAACAGCCTCCTGCTCACTTTTTACGGGCTTGCAATAACCGATAAACCTTGAGCGCTTTTCGGTAAATTCATCGGACGCTTCCATGCCGACGGTTTTGTAATCAGCGGACATAACCATACACTCCTATGTAAAAAGGCAGCGTGACGCTGCACCCAAGCTCGCCTATCGAAAATATCCCTTTATAATATGTTGATCAACGGCGGGATCGAAAGTTTCCTATAGAGTAAAAAAGGCAGCACGCTTGTGCTGCCCTGTTTTACAAAAATTATTTTGCCATGTTGAAACGCTTTTTAAATCTGTCAACACGTCCGCCTGTATCAACAAGCTTCTGCTTTCCTGTGTAGAAAGGATGACATTTGGAACAAATTTCAACGCGGATGTCTTTTCTTGTTGAACCTGTCTCAATAACATTACCGCAAGCACAAGTAATTGTTGTCTGCTCATACTTAGGATGGATATTCTCTTTCATTCTTCTCACCTACTTACTTTACGCAATTAACATATCGATTATACTACATTCATTTGCAAAATGCAAGCATTTTTTTAAATTTCCAAAAATTTTGCGAATTATTTTACCACAACCGCCTGATTGCCGATTTCTTTAAAGCGGGTTTCGGCAAGCGCCTTGTCGTGATAAACGACCTCGCCCGCAACCGAATCGTTGAAGATATACTCCTTGTCGGTGTAGCCGATAAGCACCATGCAGTGCTCGTTTTGGCGCCATGTCATCATGTCGCCGATTTGGTGTTCGGCGTTTTCATCGACATAATTGATCACCCAGCTGAGCTTGTCGTAGGACTCCTGCATATAGGTAGTTACCCAAGTCATAACGGGAATATCGTTATCAATGTATTCCTTGCAAAGCTGTTCAAGTGTTTTGCCCTTGATAGGATAGGCGCGGCGGCTGTCGTTTTTTTGTTTGGAAAGAAACTGGTTCATTGATTTTGCCATACCCGGGCAGAAAATACCGGCTCCGGTGAACAAATCTCCCGCAAAGGCGGAATTCATGTCCGGTCCGCAGAAGTTGCCCGCCTCATCATACGAAAAATCTCGGATAATAAGATAATTGTCAATGAACCTGTGCTCGTCGATGTCGTAGCCCAACCCCTGAAGAAGCATGGTGCAGGCGTAGGTTTCACATCCAGCCTTGTAGTAATCCTGAACAACAAGCGGAATGCCTTCTATTTTATGCCCTACAGGCTTAGCAGTTGCTACAGTAGCCATAGCGTCAGTTGCAGGCTGACTCTCAGAGCTCGAAGAAGAGCTTGATTTAGGCATTGCTGCGGCGGAAAGAATAATTCCGATAAGGATAAGAACGGCGCATACGACCGTTGAGTTCCGCTTAATCTTTTGCGGAAGGGTTTTTACCGTAAGCGACAATACCCTGAAAAACTTTAAAAAGCTATTCTCTTTTTTAGGTTTTGGATTATTGTTATTTTTCATAATTATTCACGGCTGCCTAAATAATCTGAGTATTCTTCCAAGCACATGTCAAACGAACGCATTTTCCCGGCGTCCTCTTTGCCTACATAGCGGTAAACATTGTCAAATGCCTGTCTGTGGGTTATCTCTTCTTTGCCTTCGGGATAACGGAGAATAAATCCGTAATTTATGCATTCACGCTCTAAAAAAGATTTCGCGTGCGGATCCGACAAATCAAACTCAACAAGCAGTCCTGTCTGAGCCTCGCTGCAGCCCGCCTCCGGGACGATCATCTGAGCCGCTGCCTGAGCTCTTACGGGCGTATAATCCGGCTTTTTCATAAAGGCTTCGAGGTTCTGATCATAAAGCTTTTGCTGGTCGTCGAAGGACACATAACCCTTTGCTGCCTTAAGCGAAACGCCCTTAGTTGCGGCGGCTTTGATAAGCTGTTCAAGTGAATCGGTAATGCCTTTATGAACCTCAACGCCGTAAAAGCTTATAAGAGATGGCTTATAATCCTCATCAAGACGGTTTGCACGGTTAACGACTCTCAGCCTCTCGCCGCTTTCGATTTCGCTGCTGACGGAAGCGGACGAAACGGGCTTTGAGTTACAGGCGGAAACCACTGCGATAATCGCTGCGGCGATTAAAACAAGAGCTAAAACGCAAATGCCGATGACAACAGGCTTTTTGCTGCGGCGGTAAGGAACGATATAGCCCGTTTCGCTCTGCAATATAGCCTGCCTGCGGCGTCGCTTTGACTCTTTGTACCTTTTTTTATCGTATGGGGAAAGTCCCATATGTCACCTGCTTTATTTTATGGCTTTTGTTTTGATTTCTTCATCGGCAATCTTAAGGAAGTCCTCAATACTCATAGCGCCGAGGTCGCCCTCTTTTCTGTGGCGTACTGAAATCGTACCAGCCTCTATATCCTTATCGCCTACGATGATCATATAAGGCACCTTTTCCATCTGCGCCTCGCGGATCTTATAACCGATTTTCTCGCTTCTTGTATCTACCTCTACGCGCAGGCCTGCGGCGTCAAGAGCCTTTTTGACTTCAAAAGCGTAGTCAAGGTGTCTGTCGGCAACAGCCAATAGCTTAACCTGAGTGGGAGCGAGCCACAGCGGGAACGCGCCCGCATACTTTTCGATAAGCAGCGCGAGAGTTCTCTCGTAGCAGCCGATTGAAGTACGGTGAATAATGAAAGGCTTTTTCTTAACACCGTCCCGGTCGACATACTCCATGCCGAATTTTTCGGCGATCATCGGGTCGATCTGGATAGTAATAAGTGTATCCTCTTTGCCGTAAACGTTCTTGATCTGGATATCGAGCTTGGGGCCGTAGAACGCCGCCTCTCCTATGCCGATTTTATACGGGATTTCAAGGTGGTCAAGGATCCTGCCCATCATGCCCTGTACCTCGTCCCACTCCTCCTGAGTGCCGATGTATTTTTCGCGGTCGTTAGGATCCCACTGCGAGAAGCGGTAGGAAACATCTTCATAAAGACCTACGGTTTTCAGCATGAATGAAGCAAGCTCAACACACTGTTTGAACTCGTCCTCAAGCTGCTCGGGAGTACACATAAGGTGACCCTCGGAGATTGTGAACTGGCGAACGCGGATAAGTCCGTGCATTTCGCCGGAAGCCTCGTTTCTGAACAGTGTTGAGGTCTCGTTGTATCTCAGCGGTAAATCGCGGTATGAGCGCTGCTTATTAAGATAAGCCTGATATTGGAACGGACATGTCATGGGGCGGAGAGCGTAAACCTCATCGTCGCTGTCGGGGTCGCCGAGAATAAACATTCCGTCCTGATAATGATCCCAGTGGCCGCTGATTTTATAGAGATCGGACTTGGCCATAAACGGAGTCTTTGTAAGCTGCCAGCCGCGCTTCTGCTCCTCGTCCTCAACAAAGCGCTGCAAAAGCTGAATCACACGCGCGCCCTTGGGAAGAAGAATAGGCAAGCCCTGTCCGATATAATCTACTGTTGTAAAGAAGCCCATTTCGCGGCCGATTATGTTGTGGTCGCGCTTTCTTGCCTCCTCAAGCATCGCGAGGTGCTCCTCAAGCATAGAAGCCTTGGGGAAAGCGATACCGTAAACACGGCAAAGCTGGGCGTTGTTTGCGTCGCCGCGCCAGTAAGCGCCCGTGCAGTTTGTAAGCTCAATTGCCTTAACGGCGGCAACCGACATAAGGTGCGGACCCGCGCAGAGGTCTGTAAACTCGCCCTGCTTATAAAAGCTTATGTTCTCGCCTTTGTCGGTATGCTCTTTCGCAAGCTCAACCTTGTAGGGCTCGCCCATTTCTTCCAAAAGCTCTACAGCCTTTTCGGGATCAAGCTCAAAACGTGAGATTTCAAGTCCTGACTTGACGATTTTTTTCATTTCAGCCTTGATTTTCTGCAGATCCTCGGCTGAGAAGGGCTTTTCAACGTCAAAGTCGTAATAAAAGCCCGACTCGATTGCGGGGCCGATCGCGCACTTGGCATTTGGATAAAGGCGCTTTACCGCCTGAGCCAGCACATGAGACGCTGTATGCCAGAAAGCATGCTTACCGTCGGCATCGTCAAATGTAAGAAGCTCAACCTTGCTGTCGGCTTCTATAGGAGTGCGCAGGTCGACGACCTCGCCGTTTATTTTTGCGGCGCAAACGGCCTTATACAAGCCTGCGCCGATGGATTTTGCGATTTCAGCGGGCGTTACGCCGTATTCAAACTCCTTGACTGCGCCGCCTTTTAACTCAATGTTGATCATAATACTTCCCCTTTTCTTTAAATCTAAAAAGTCCCAACACCCCGAAGGGCATTGGGACGAATTTACTCGTGGTTCCACCCAAATTCAACGCATAAGCGTCCTTTGGAATCCTTAACGCGGAAAACGCCGTGCCATTTCCTGCACAGAGCTCGAGGGTGGTAACAGACTGCTTCGGATGCGGCACTTTCAGCATTTGCCCCGCTCTCTGGGAAACGATAAACAGAGTGTATTGTCCCTGTCATTGCCTAAAATATTGAAATTATATTAACACTTAAAAAGCAAAATGTCAACCGTTATTTTTTATCTTCAAGCTCTTTAAGAAGTCTGTCAACATCGCTCATGTCCGGGGCTTGTGCGGCCTCGCTCTGTACCGCTGTATTGGCTGCGGCCTGCTGCTCGGCGGCTTTTGCCTCTTCCGCGGCACGTTTTGCCGCTTTTTCACGGCGAGCCTCCTCAGCGCGGCGGGTAGCCTCGGCAATTCGGGCTTCCTGAGCGCGGCGCGCTTCTTCAGCACGGCGGGCTTTTTCATCTTCGGCGCGCTTTGCTTCCTCACGGGCAAGAATGTCGTTTGATGCTGTTTTCTGCTGAGCAGCGGGATTTCTTCTCATCTCGGCAGCTTTTTTAAGCTCAAGAGCAAGATTGTTATTAACATTAACTTTAAGCTGCTCGGCAGGTTTCGCGGTAACCTGAGTGCCGTTTCTGAGGTTAGCGGCAAGGTTCGCGTCTACTGTATTCTGAGTTGACTTTGTATGAGATTCGGTTTTGCTTTCGCTTACAGCGGCGGGAGTCTTTTGGGCTTTGGGAGCCTGGTCAAGAACTGTTTCCGGTTTCTTATCTTCCTTTTTGGGGATAACAGCCGCCTTAGGCTTTACAGCCTCGGACTTAGGCTCAGGCTTTTCGGCGGGCATTTTCTTTTCCGCCTTAGCTGCCTTTTCTGCTTTTTCAGCTGCTTTTCTTTCAGCCTCCTGCTTTTTTGCGGCTTTACGCTCTGCTTTATCCTGCTTTTTGAAGGATTTATGACCTTCGGATTTTTTTGATTTTTTATCTTCATCTTCATCATAAGGATAGCCGATAATAAAATCATCTAAACCGCTTGCATTTGAATAATAATCCTCGTCATATTTTACATGTGGATTCTTCTCGTTGGAATTATCCGAAAAAACCAAATCCTCAAATTCGTCTTTTACGGGTGAGGATTCGGCATTATTGCCGGCGGCTTGTACGTTGTCCCTCTTTGCGCCCGAAGAAGCGGCGGCAAAGCCGAAATCGGGTTTTGATTTACCTCTGAAGCCGCTTGATTTTTTTGAAGCGTCGGCGCTTTTATCACCGAAAAGCAGGTCAAAGTCATCTTCTTTTGAATCTGCTTCACTTGCGTTGTCTTCCTCACTTGCTTCGTCTTCTTCATCCGGAAGATCGTTTATTATCTCGATATCGTCCTTGGTATAAGAGTTGCAAAACAGCTCAAAAATGAATACCAGCGAATACGCGGCACAGGCGATAAGCATAACCGCGTTAAGCGCGATGCTGTAGTTGATCAGATCGCTTGACCCGGCGCCGTTAGCGATAACAAGATTCTGAGTCAGATCAGAATTGATAACGCCGCTTTTTTCAGCAAGCGCTACAAGCTCGTAAATTCCGAAGGTCAACGAAACAGCCGCCATCGGAAGTCCGTATATAAACACGCCCTTTACGGGGTTTCTGCCTTTGATTCTTGATACGACCATTGAACTTGAAAAGAAGAAAAGCGCAATAAACATAAAGCAGATTACTCTTGTTAAGTCCTTTGCCGAAACGCTGGTCTTTGTTGACTGCATAAACTCGTTGACAAGCTCGGCGCAGCCCCAAAGCGACGGAAATACATAAAGCATTGATATAGACGAAACAACGCTTTTGCCCTCAAAATGGATCCTTGACATAAGAGCAAGCGAAATGCCCGCAGGAAGCGAAAAAGCGGCGCAAATCGTAGTAAGCAGCTTGTATTCCTGACTGGCGCCTGCCTGCCATGCGTCAACCGCAGTGGTAATCGAATAGGCCATCATAGCCAAGCCCGCAAACACCGCAAAAATTCCCGCGACAAAATTCTTCTTAACAGGATAAACCGGAGCGGTTTTACGGTCGAAAAGGTTAATCAGAATGCACACCGCAAACAGTCCCAGCGTAATGCCGAGAACAACATATGTGATGGTTGTGTTGTCCATTCCCATAAAACGGCCGCTGCCATCCGAACCGACAAGACTCATCAGCTTAAAAAACATCATAGCCAAAAAAGCCGGTACAAAGGGAATAACGGAATACTTTACCTTCATATAACTCTTTTTCTCCTTAAATTAGATTTAGGGGAATACTCCCCAAATTGCGTACATATACTATTTTAAGACAATTGCGCCTGCTTGTCAAGGAAAATAATGAAAGAGTGTTTAAAATGAAAGATAAAATCATAATGGCATGTTTGTTTTTGGTATTAATGGCCGTCTTGCCGCTGGGTTTTATCACAAACAACACACATTCATCTCCCGAAAAGCAGCCAGATACCGACAGGCGCGGAAACGCGTTCATCTTACAAGCCGAACAGTTCTGCGATAATGGTTTTTGTGATGAAGCAGTAAAGGCGCTTGCTATTATCGCACGCACAAACAGCAAAAGCTCAGAAAAACAGCCTTATTCCGAAAGCAATAATTCCGATACAGAATTATACGCCCGCTTAGAAAAGTACTTTAATGAAGAAAGCACGGTGCTTTGCAACAAAGGCAAACCGGTTGAGATACCCGTCTGCAAATGCACCGACGGTTCTACAGTATCGTCAAACACGCTTGATTATCTGTCCCCTGTCGCCTCGCCTTGGGACTTATTCAGCAATGAAAGCGAAAAGTCGCGCGGATTTGCAGGAGTAAGCGCTTCAGGGATAGAATATCTATGCGAAAACGGAATGAAAGCGGAGGAAGCGCTTAAACGGTACCTTCCGAAACTTGAACTTATTTGATAAATAAAGCCTTGGATACGATCAGTGTGTCCAAGGCTTTAAATATTATTAGTATCAGCGCTGCAATTATTTCGGCTTACACTTTCTGTCAAACTCGGGGTTAAAGGCGTAGAAGTTCCTTTCGTCGAGCTTATCGGTGAGAAGACGCAGGTTTTCGCCGAACCTCTGATAATGGACGACCTCGCGTTCCCTGAGAAAACGGATAGCGTCCTTTACATCGTAGTCGTCGGCAAGCCTGAGAATATTGTCATAGGTCGTGCGCGCCTTTTGCTCCGCTGCAAGGTCTTCGTGCAGGTCGGTGATCGCGTCGCCCTTTGAGGCAAGATACGCCGTGGTGAAAGGCGTGCCTCCTGCCGACTGTGGATAAATTCCGAGGGTGTGGTCGACAAAATAATCGTCAAAGCCCTGAGCCTTTATCTGATCAACGGTGAGGTCCTTTGTGAGCTGGTAAAGGATAGCGCCGATCATTTCAATATGATTTAATTCCTCGGTGCCTATATCTGTAAGAGTCGCCTTAAGCTCGGGCATGGGCATTGTATAGCGCTGATTCAGATAGCGCAGCGCAGCGCCGAGTTCGCCGTCGGGGCCTCCAAGCTGGCTCATTACAGCCTTTGCGAGCTTTGCGTTCGGCGTTTTTATTTTTACGGGATATTGAAGCTTTTTTTCATATACAAACATCAGCGGTCCTCCTCACATTCCCACGGCCACGGAGCTTTTATCCAGCCCCAATTATTGCCGCTGTCGCTGCGCTTTGTAAGCGCGCCGTAGGTTTCCTCGTATTCTTTGATAAGCGGAGCCGCCTTTTTCCTGAATTGCCTTAGCTGCTCAAGCGTTTTTTCGTCATTAGGGTGAGTGTCAAGGTAAAGCTGCAAATCCAGCGCCGCGAACTGATAGGTCGATATCTGCTTTAATAATGCCTCGCGCTTATTCATCGCAGTCACCGCAC
>ONMK01000080.1 GCA_900318905.1 uncultured Eubacteriales bacterium
TTTAAGGCTCCCCTGCGCAAGGGGAGCTGTCAATCCGTCAAGGATTGACTGAGGGGTCGTAAACGTATCTGTTATATCAAGCTCTCCAAAGGCGCGCCGCCCGTTGCCACGGGAGGGCAATACGCGAATCAGACGTTTTCAATAAACAAAACTTATGTTCCCGCGAGAAATGACGCGCCGTTGCAGAAACGTTTATATTATTACAAGTTTTCCAAAGGCGCGCTTCCTGCCGCGTGGCGGCAACGTCACGCTGCCGCGTGGCGGCAGTTGACAAGGGTATTGGGAATATGATAATATTGAATCGGAAAAACTCATAATCTCTATTGAGGTGATATTTATGGCAAACGGCATGGAAGAAAAAATAGGCGGAATCGTTGATTTGCTGATGGAGGACTACTCCAAGGGACGCACGATCGACGAAAACAAAATATTCGAGTACCCCGAAAAGAACGTTGTTATCGACATTCTTGAAAAGCTTAAGGTCGTTATCTATCCGGGCTACTACCGCAACAGCAACTACCGCACCTTTACCGTGCGCAACAACATTTCCGTTCTGCTGGAGGACATTATCTACAACCTTAAAAAGCAGACCGCCATTGTTCTGCGCTATACCCCGAAGTTTGAAAACAGCACCGCTGAGGAGATTTCCGCGGAATCCGAGCGCGTGACCTTTGCCTTTCTTGAAAAGATACCGAAAATCAGGGAATATATCGAAACCGACATACAGGCGTTTTACGACGGCGACCCTGCCGCTTACAACAAGGACGAGATCATCTGCACATACCCCGGGCTTTACGCGATATTCTCGTACCGGATCGCCCACGAGCTTTTCCTGCTGGGCGTTCCGCTTATCCCCAGAGTTATGACGGAGCACGCCCACAGCCTTACGGGTATAGACATTCACCCGGGCACAACTATCGGCAAGTACTTCTTTATAGACCACGGCACGGGCATTGTTATAGGCGAGACCACCGAAATAGGCGATAACGTCAAGATTTATCAGGGCGTTACTCTGGGCGCGCTTTCCACAAGAGGCGGCCAGAACCTGCGCGGCAAAAAGCGTCACCCCACAATTCACGACAACGTAACTATCTATTCGGGCGCTTCTATCCTGGGCGGCGACACGGTAATAGGCAAGAACGTTGTAATAGGCGGCAACGCGTTTATCACCGGCTCTATCCCCGAGGGCGCAAAGGTCAGCGTAAAAAGTCAGGAGCTTATGTTCCGCTATGATGAGGGCAAGTCCGTTGAAACGCGCGAGATAGACCCCGAGGAAACCTGCTTCCATATTATATAAACCTATGCCGTCGGTATTCCGGCGGCTTTTTTACGTCAATTATTCTTGATTGTATATGCCTGTTGTGTTACAATTAAATAATGAGGTGGAACGGAATGAAAATAAAGCGACGGTTTTTACTGCTTGGAAGCGTGATCATGTTTTTGCTGATCGCTTCTATGATATATATAACGGTTCACGGGCACTCGTACACCGAGCGTATTGAAAAAACATTTCTTTTACAGCCCGGACAATCGTTTTCCGAAATCGAGAATAAAATAACGGCAGTTCCCGAGATCGAGGGTATTGTTGAGGTCGGCAAAATCTACAGCGACGGCGATGATATATGCGTTGAGTTTGACTCGCTTAAAGAGGGCGGCACCGACGTTAAGGTAACAGCCGGTAAATATTCATATACGATCCCTCTGCATGTTACCCGGTTCGGCACCATAGTCTCACCGATCTCCTTGAATTTTGACGGTTTTATCGAGGTGGAATACGTTATAATTCTCTGCTTCCTGATGACATTTGCCGTAATGGTGTATTCGTTTGCGGAGTGCGTGGCAAAGCGCAAATTTTCATACAGTATGATAGCCTACGGCGGACTGGCGTTTTTCAACGCGTTCCTGCTGTTTTTCGCGCTGCTCGGAATGCGCCAATACAACTTTTTCCGCGTTTTTCTGCTCGATATGCTCAACACGGGCTACCAGATGTCGATACTGACCGCTCCGTTTATGCTGGCGTTCTGCGCCGCCATAGCCGTCAGCAACATCCGGCTTATGAGGCGCGAGGGCTTTAAAACCTACAACATGCTCGGGATAATTCTGGCTTTTATTTGGCTTCTGGGAGTAGTTTCGATTTACTTCTCGTTTGATTTGCTTATCGATTTTGATTTGACAGCCGCCGTAACAATCAGCTTTTCGATTTCGTATATCCTCAGCTTTTTTGAGTGCCTGCTGCTTTCGACCGTGCTGGGCGCGTTCCTTGCCGCCAAGCGAAAGGCGAGCCTTGACCTTGACTATCTTATTATTTTAGGGTGCAGGGTATTGCCCGACGGAAAGCCCACGCCTATCCTGAAAAGCAGAACCGACGCAGCTATAGACTTTGAAAAGAAGCAGTTTGCCGCAAAGGGTACACCGCTGAAGTTTGTTCCGTCGGGAGGAAAAGGATGTGACGAAGTCATATCCGAGAGCGAGTGCATGAAGCGCTATCTTACGGAGCAGGGCTATTCGGAAAATCGCATAATAAAAGAGGACAAGAGCGTCAACACCGACCAAAATTTTAAGTTCTCGCGCGAAAAAATCATAGCCGACGCAGGCTCGCTCGACAACGTAAAAATCGGCTTTGCAACCACCAACTACCATGTGTTCAGGGGCTATGTGCTGGCTAAAAAGCATGACCTCAGGGTACAGGGTATCGCCTCAAAAACAAAGTGGTACTTCTTCCCCAACGCGTTTCTCAGAGAGTTCGCCGGGCTTGTAGCCGAGCGCAAATGGAAAATAGCCGCTGCCCTTTTCCTTATTCTGGCAGGCTTTGCGCTTTCAATACACATGCTGAATCTTATTTGATTTCACGAGGTAAGATATGAAATGTAAAAACTGCGGCGAGGTAAACGAAAAGGGTTCGCTGTTTTGTCAGGAATGCGGCGAGCCGCTGAAACCCTCAAAGCCGCAAAAGAAAAAGGACAATAAAAAAAGCGCCTCAAAAAAAGGCGCGCGCGTCACCGTAAGGCGCGGCAAACGTGCGTCGGAAACCGAGAGCGACAGAGTCTACAGAAGCCGTCTGCCGTTTATAATAACGGCGTTTTTGGCGGCGGCGGTGTCGGTTGTGCAATTTATTTTGCCGTTTTTCAAGTGGGTTTCCTACAGCTATATGATTCTTGGCAATAATTTATCGAACGACAAGCTCGACCTGATAACCCTTGCCGACCGCTTTTACAAAACCGACGATTTGGTGACCTTTGTAACCGGCTCTGAGGACGTTTTCGGAGTAAAGAGGCTGATACCGTCAGAGGCTCTTGACAAGTTCTCGCAGGGACGCAGCGCGGCTATAGCGGTTTCTTACATATTTATAGCAAGCCTTGTGCTGTACCTCGCTTTTATAGTGCTTGTGCTGCTCAGGAAACGCATAGGCGCGGCTGCTCTGGGCATTACCGCTTCGCTGCTGAACGCCGCCGGCTGTATGGGAGTGATGTACGCCGTCAAGCTGCTTGTTGAGGCTGAGGAAAAATACAACACTTTTTCATGGATATCAATCGAGATAAAGGCGCTGGAAATGCCGTACGCGGGGCTTGCCGTTTCGGGAATAGTGATAATGCTGTGCGTGGTATTTGTAATTCTCGGAATCAACACCGGCAAAAATAAGAAAATAAAGAAATCGAAATAATCAAAGGGCTGATACTGACGATCAACATTCGGTATCGGCTTTTTTGTTAAAATAATAATATTTTTATAAACAGACTGATTGAAATTTGTGCATGGATAATGTATAATAATATCAAAGGTTTATATATTTTCTACAGAGGGAGCGATAATATGAGAAAAACCAAAATCGTTTGTACAATAGGTCCTGCGTGCAACACCAAGGAAATGCTGTTAAAGATGATCGACGCGGGCATGAACGTTGCCAGAGTCAATATGTCGCACGGAACGCATGAGTCCCTTACCGGGGTTTTTGCCACGATCCGCGAGGCGATCGAGGAAAGCGGCAAGAACGTCGCCATTATGATCGATACAAAAGGTCCCGAGGTTCGCGTAACGACCTTTGAGGGCGGCTCCGCCGCGCTTACCGAGGGCAGCGAGTTCACCCTTTACAAGGAGAAGGAACAGGGCGACAGCGAGGGCGTGGCTATCTCCTACCCCAAGCTTGTCGATATCTTCCTGCGCGACGGCTCCGACGCTATCGGCAGAGAGCTGCTGCTCGACGACGGCCTTATTTCGATCATCACCAAAGAGGTCAGACCCGACCGCATCGTCTGCACCGTAAACAAGGGCGGCGTTCTTAAAAACCGCAAGAGCATCAATATCCCCGGCTATCACATCAACATGCCGTATGTAAGCGCTCAGGACAGGCGCGACATAGAGTTCGGGCTTTCACAGGGCGGCAACGTAGTTGCGGCTTCGTTCGTACGCAATCACGAGGACGTCCGCACCCTGCGCGACTTTATCGACTCGATAGGCTACGAGCACGTTGAGATAATCGCCAAAATCGAGAACCAGAGCGGCGTTGACGACATGGATCTTATAATCGACTACGCCGACGGAATAATGGTAGCGCGCGGCGACATGGGCGTTGAGATACCCTTTATCAAGCTGCCCGAAATTCAAAAGACGCTTATCCGAAAATGCGTTGCCAAGGGCAAATATGTAATCACGGCTACACAGATGCTTGAGAGCATGACAACGGCTCCGCGCCCGACCCGTGCGGAGATAAGCGACGTAGCCAACGCCGTTTACGACGGCACAAGCGCTGTAATGCTGTCGGGTGAGTCGGCTGCCGGCAAATACCCGCTTGAAAGCGTAAAGGCGCTCGACTCTATCTGCCGCGAGGCTGAGGATAACGGCGAGGTAGCGGCGCTTCACAGCTATGTTGAAAAATACGGAATCAAAGACAATAACGTGTTCCGCGGAAGCATTTGCCGCGCCGCAAAGGATATCGCAAAGAACGTAGGCGCAAAGGCTATCATTGTTGAGAGCGCCACGGGCCGCGTTGCCCGCGCTATGGTGCATTACCGCCCCAACGTGCCCGTTATCGCGGTGGTTACCTCAAAGCTTGTCTGCCGCAAGCTCTGCCTCAACTGGGGCATTACGGCGCTTATGGGCGAGGAACTGGTCACCTCCGACGAAATCACCGAGCAGGCGATGAAGCGCGCGCTTGAAACGGGTATCGTTAAAAAGGGCGACACCGTTGTTGTATTGTCATCAAATAAAACCGTGCCCACCTCAAGCACAGACTCGCTGAATATCAGGATCCTTTGATATGAGCAATTATATTCTGATAGGAATGCCCGGCTCGGGCAAAAGCACCGTAGGAGTTCTGCTCGCAAAGGCTCTGGGCTATCTGTTTGAGGACGTCGATCTGCTGATAAGCCGCAAGGCTCAAAAGCCGCTGCAGAGGATTCTTGACGAGGACGGACTTGATTATTTCCTCGCGCTTGAGGAGCAAACAGGCAGCACACTGTCGGCGGAGCATACCGTAATAGCCACAGGCGGCTCGATGGTACTGAGCAGGAAGGCTATGGAGCACCTTAAATCAATGGGAAAGGTGATATTTATCGATGTTCCTTTCAAGGAGATCGAAAGGCGCGTAACGAACATCAAAACGCGCGGCATAGTGTTCCACCCAAACGAAACGCTTGCCGACGTTTACCGCGGGCGCAAACCGCTGTATGAGCGTTACGCCGACATCACCGTCAGCGTAATGCCCGACAACACAATTGAGGATACCGTGGAATCACTGACTGAAATTATTTCCGATATTTACTAAAAGGAGAAAGCTATGAAATTAGGTTGTCTTTTCGGTCACAAATGGGACGGCTGCATCTGCACGCGCTGCGAGCAAGTGCGTGACGAAGGGCATAACTTTGCGCCTGTTCCGGGCGAGTGCATTGAAAAATGTACCAAATGCGGCAAAGAGATTCAAAAAGGTCACACATGGAGCCGCAACGGGAGGGGCTGCAAATGCGTGATCTGCGGAGCTTCCCGAAATACCGATGATTTGAACGCGCACACCTTCCCCTATGTTTACAACCCCACTTACCTCGGCGGTCAAAAGGTAAGCAGCTGCACCTGCTCGGAATGCGGATATGTTAAAAAGACACTGTTCGGCGGCCACATTTACAGGTATTCATACGAAAAGGGCTCGGCAAAGCACAAGGGCGTATGCACTATCTGCGGCAAAGAAATGACGTCCGAGCACAACTTTGATAACGGAGTGTGCACATACTGCGGCTATAAACCGGGCGTAAACCTAAGGAGCCTGATCATTGACTTTGCCACCAAGACCGTGCTTACGCTTGACGAGTCCGAGCTTGACGAAATGGAGCGCAAGCTGCTTGATGAAGGCGACGCGGCGGAAAACGCCATATTTAACTTCCTTGCGGAGTGCTCATACGGAGGCGTAGGAAACATACGCTGGTGGAGCCAGGCAAAGCGGCTTACAAGAATGCTCCCTAAGTTTAAATCTCCCGAGGTAAGGCGGCACCTTGAACAGCTTGCCGACAACGCCTCGCGCACAAACATTTGGGAGTACCACACCGAGATAGCGAATGTTGCAAAAGAAGAACTGGGCAAGCTATAATATAATAGAACTGGGCAAGCTATAATATAATACTATTATCAAATAAAACCCTTAAACATCTGTTGTGTAAAGCGTTTTAATTGAAAATAGTATAAAAAACAAAAATCACAGATACCCGCAAACGGGGTACCCGAGAACAAACCCGGGTACCCCGTTTTCATTTTTAATGCAATAACAACTGATTCACGTGCGGTTCGATAATACTTTTATCAAATAAATCCCTTTACGGAATATCAACGATGGGGTCATTAGGATCGTCATGTACATTTATGACATCCTCAGACTTGCTGTTTGCCATGTAGTTGTTCAGCATCGCCTCAAAGTCAAAGCGTATTGCCTCAAACTCGGGCATATAGTATTTCTTTTTCATTATCAGCCCTCCTCAGTGGCAGAATCCGAGTTGCCTATATCGTAAAGGTAGAAGGTAACGGGAGCGGTCAGCTCGGTCACGGTTTCTCCGTCTACAACATGGCTTACATAGTAATAAGC
>ONMK01000039.1 GCA_900318905.1 uncultured Eubacteriales bacterium
ACCGAGGGAGGAGCGAACGGAGAGTATCTGGAATGGATCGACCTTGACAACTCCGACGGCGTGACGATCTACCCCGACTTTTACCGCACCGTGGATTTTGAAAAGGACACGGAAGTGAAGCATTTTATTACGAGGGATTGACGGGCAGAGGCAAATGATTATCAGAGAAATCAAAGAAAACGAGTTAAACGAATTGCTTGAATTATACACTCACCTTCACGAGTCGGGCGTGCCCGAAAACAGCGAGCACCTGCAAAAGACATGGAAAACGATCTGCGGTGACGATAATCATCATATAATCGTCTGCGAGGATGAGGGCAGGCTCGTTTCATCCTGCGTGTGCGTAATAATTCCTAACCTTACAAGAAATATCCGTCCCTATGCCTTTGTCGAAAATGTGGTGACGCACAAAGACTACAGGGGAAAGGGCTGCGCCACGGCGTGCCTGAACTATGCGAGGGAGATCGCCGTACGCGAAAACTGCTATAAAATGATGCTGCTTACCGGCTCAAAGAGCGAGAGCACGCTAAACTTTTACAAAAGAGCGGGCTACAACTGCACCGATAAAACGGCGTTTGTACAGTGGCTGTAACAAAACCCCCGAAATCCGATTCGGTTGGATTCCGGGGGAAAATTTTAGCCGTTAAGACCTGTGTTTTTGTATTTCGGCTTTGCCTCGTACTTAACGCAGCGGAAAACGCGGAAATATGTTGACGAAAGGTACCAGTAGCTGCACTGAGGCGCAATATCGTCGTAGCTTGCCGAGGTGATGTCGTAGCCGTAATCAGCCGAGTCGGGGAAGATAGAGGCTATAAGACCCTCGCCGCAGTATATAAAGGTATGAGTGCGCCAGTCCGGAGCGTCGCATTCGATTATGATGTCGCCGGGCTGCAGACCTTTGGGCGGTTCTGTCCGGTAGGTGCTGCTGCTCATATATTTTCCGTCAAACAAAACCTGCCATTTGTCCGGGTGAGCCGCAAGATAATCAGCCTGAGTGCCCACATGACCGAGCGGATAATTGTCGTCCGCGCCCGACCAGCGCACAGCCGCGCATACAAAGCGGTCGCAGGAACGGGTGATAGTGTCGCCGCCCGAAACAAGCCGGAACGCGTCAAGATAAATTTTTTTGCCGGAGGCATAATAGCCGTCGCCCTTGTGCTCGTACGCCATTGTTACCGCCGCCTGAGCGATGGTGGCGTTGCCGTCGGGGATATTGCCGAGAGTGGTGTAGAACTGCGCAAAGTGGCGCTGCAGCATGGTAACGTCATTTACATTCACAACGCCGTTGTTGTCGGCGTCGGCGGTAAACAATTCCCAAAATGTATTGCATTCCGCAAGCTCCGATAGAATACGCTGGATATGCGTGGCGTCGTTTATGCTGATCCGTCCGTTCATGTCGGCGTCGCCCTTTAAGTAAGCTTTGTCGACCGCCGAAGCCGCGGTAAATGAGAGCGCCGCGATAACAAGCGCGCAGATCACGCTCAAAACTTTTTTCAAGAATACCACTCCTAATTTATCAAGTACCCTCATTATAATAAATTTGAAGCAAAGTGTCAAATAAAAAACCGAACGGGCCGCCTGTTGGCGACCCTTTCGGTTTAGAAGTTTTGAAATTAACGTGAAAAACGTGGATGGTGTAATTGATCTATCAACAAAAGCGCTGCTTATCCAACCTGAGCGTCAGCGGTATCGCCGAAGAAGTTGAATCTGAAAAGCTTGCTTTCGTCGTTCTTGTTATCGCAGAAGATGCTTGCCTCGGCAATTTTGCCGCCTTCGATAAGCTTTATCAGACCAAGAAGCTGGCTGAGCTTTGATTTAAGGTTGAGTCTGTCGCCTTCGTTCGTAACAAGAAATACGTTGCCCTCGCAGGTATCAAGCACGGCGAGGAACTCAGCTACATCAATGTTGTGTAAACTCATAATTGGTGTCATAAAAGTTTCCTCCTTTAATTCATTTGATCAGCCCGTCAGAATTTTTGGAGCCGACCGATAAATATCGTGCGCCATTTACCATTTGGCAAATCATGATTTATTATCGACCTTTGATTATTCAGTTTTACTCGAGTAAGCTTTTTGAATAAGCCGAATGTCAAGCGGACTATTTACTTGACACTTGTTATTATACTCAACTTTTTGAAAAAGTCAACAATTTTCAGCGCCTATATTTGTACACTCCGCCATAGAACATGTCAAATATAGACAATTATATAACGATAAAAATGTACAAAATAGACATACAAAAGTGGCGGTTAAAAAACACCTGTTAAAAGTTTAACAATGCGTTTGGTCGTTTTCAACAACTTCAAAAGCTTTTTTAAAAAAACAAAGTGATGATTTCCCAAAGTTACGCTTTTTAAAAAAACCGGCATTTTAAGCCTAAAAATAAGCCGTGAAAGCGCGATTCGAGCGTTTCACGGCTTATTTTTATGAGTTATGTCATCAAATCCGTAAGCAGATCGCCCGCGAGTCCCGTCATCGAAACGGGATTTATATTATTGGAAATCACTACGAGCGTCAGCTTTTTGTCGGTGTTGATATAGTCAAACGATGAATATATACCGATAGCACCGTAGTGGCCTTCTCCGCCCTCAAGCTGCAGATACAGGCCGTAGCCGTAGTGGACGTCGGGCGAATAATCTGTAGTCATCGTTTTATAGCTGTCAGCGGAAACCGCTTTCCCGCTGCTCAGCGCGTTTATCCATGCCGTCAGGTCGGCGGCGTTTGAAATAATGTCTCCCGAGCCGTTTGTAAGTCCGGGCTGGGTGTCGACCTGCTTGTACACGTTGCCCATAGCCCATTCCGGAGATGACGGCATTTCGCCTATGAAGCCCGTGTGGGTCATACCCAGAGGCGTAAAGAAGCTCTCGCGCAGGAAGTCGGCGTATTTTTTGCCCGAAACCTGCCCTACAATATCCGAAAGCAGGAAGTAGTTGATGTTGGCGTATTCAAAGGCCGTGTCCGGTTCGGACTGCAGCTTTTGCCTGAACACCCAATCCTTTATTATTTTGACGTTTTCCTCCTCGGTGTGGTCGTCGGTGACGTCTATCCCGCTCTCCTCGTTAAGGTCGGGGATACCCGAACGCATCGAAAGCAGGTTGTGCAGGGTGATCTTTTTGCCATCGGAGTAATCGGGGTAGTACTTGTCGAGTGTGTCGTTTACGCTCAGCTTGCCCTGCTCCTGAAGCAGCATAACGGCGGCGGCGCAGAACTGCTTTGATACCGAGCCGATGGGCAGCGGAGTGTCAAGGGTGATCGCGCTTCCGTTTTCGGCGGTTCCTTTGGCAAATGAAGCCACGGGCTTTTCGCCTTGAACGGCGTAGACAACGCCCTCAAACTCATTCGATTCGATCGTATCCTTCATGCCGTCGGGAACCTCGGGGTTCGCCGCAGCGGCAGTCGCGGGCGGCGCTTCGGTCACAGCCTCGGCGGCCGCGGTCGTTTCCGCCTTTGAAGAGGAGCTTTCGCCTTTACCGGACGAGCAGCCGGCGGCAGCGCAGACGATAAGCGCCGATAATAAAATCGCTATTATTTTTTTCATGTTTCAAAACCTCCTTTTCCTATATTATATAACAGGGCGGCGCGGTTTACAAGCGTAGAAGGCTTGATTTTTAAAGCGTTCCGAGAAAATATCAAGCGTATGTTGCGCTGCAAAGCATAAAACATTTTGTATAATTCTAATAAATAATATTGAAATACTCAAAAAAATATGATACACTATAATTGACGCCGCATATTCTTATGTGCGGAGCTGTATATCAATCAGTAAATAATTTAAGGAGGAATATCCAATGAGAGCAGCAAAGAAAATCGTTTCTTCCGTGCTTGCGGTATGTATGCTCGCTTCAACAGGCGCTGTATCGGCGTTTGCGGCTCAGACCGATGAGCCGGCCGGCGCTACACCTAACCCCTATGTTGTAGCCTGCGAAGCGCTTGACGCTGAGTACACTTACACCGGCAATGACCTCGGAGCGGTTTATTCGCCCGAAAAAACCGTATTCAAGGTTTGGTCGCCTACAGCAACGGAGGTAACTCTTAACCGCTATGCCACAGGCTCCGACAGCGAGGAAGGCGCCGCCGATCTCGGCTCTGTCCCAATGGAAAAGCTGATGTACGGCGACAAGTGGACAGGCGTTTGGACTGCCACGGCAGAGGGTGACATCGTAGACACCTACTACACCTATACTATCACCTCGGCTCATCCACAGTCGGGCGCACTGCAGACCGCCGAGACACAGGACGTTTATTCCGTAGCCACAGGCGTTAACGGCAGACGTTCAATGGTTTGCGACCTCAGCAAGACAAACCCGGAGGGCTGGGACAACGACACTCACGTTGTACCCGAAAAGCAGACCGATTCAACCGTATGGGAGCTTCATGTAAAGGACTTCTCATGGGACACCGATTCGGGCATTTCAAGGGCTAACCGCGGAAAGTACCTGGCGTTTACCGAAACAGGCACTACCCTTAAAAACGAGGGACAGATCGCGACCTGTATCGATTACCTCAAGGAGCTCGGCGTTACCACCGTACAGCTCAACCCGTTCTATGATTTCCAGTCGATCAACGAGGCGGGCGACGGCTCTCAGTTCAACTGGGGCTATGATCCGCAGAACTACAACGTTCCCGAGGGCTCATATTCTTCAAACCCCTACGACGGAAATGTAAGGATCAACGAGTGCAAGCAGATGATCCAGGCGCTTCACAACGCGGGCATTTCGGTAGTTATGGACGTTGTTTACAACCACACCTACTCAAATTCAAAAGACGATTCCTGCTTCCAGGCGACCGTTCCCGATTACTACTACCGCATGACCAAGACCGGAGCGTTCTCAAACGGCTCGGGCTGCGGAAACGAGGTCTCCTCGGAGCGCGCGATGACCAGAAAGTTCATCCTCGACTCAATCCTTTACTGGGTTAACGAGTACCATGTCGACGGCTTCCGCTTTGACCTGATGGGTCTTATGGACACCGAAACAATGAACCTCATCCGCGAGGCTATGGACTCTGTCGATTCAAGGCTTACGACCTGGGGCGAGGGCTGGACAGGCGGAACTTCAACTTATCCGGCAACCACCTGCACAGGCGAGAAGTATTATCAGGGCGTTCAGAAGAACGCAAAGCAGCTCAACACAAGAGTTGCCTTCTTCAACGACGTTATCCGCAACGGTATCAAGGGCACAGTTTTTGACATCACCGAAAAGGGCTTTATCGCGGGCAACGCCACGTATGCCAAGAATATCAAATCGGGTGTGCGCGCCAACACAACCGAAACTCAGGGCTGGACAGCTTTGGCTCCCGAGCAGTGCGTGACCTACGCCGACTGCCATGATAACGCCACCATCTACGACCAGATCGCGGCTTCCTATACCAAGGACGAGTACGGCGTAAGAAACGACTCCGCGGTCAAGGTCAACAAAATCGCAGCGGGTATCCTCTATACCTCTCAGGGCGTTACCTTCACCCTCGCCGGTGAGGAAATGGGACGCACCAAGTTCGGCGACACCAACAGCTATAAGTCATCTCCGGAAATCAATAAGATCCGCTGGCAGAACCTTGTTGACTACGCTGATCTGGTTTCCTATTATAAGGGAATGATGAAGATCAAAAAGGCGTTCTCGCCGCTGAGAGCAGCCGACAACAGCTATGCCGACAAGATCGTATTCAACGGCAAAGCAACCGAGGACGCGGGCTATGTAGCTTACACCATCACCAACGACCGGCAGGGCGAGTGGAACAAGATGGCTGTTATTCACAACCCCACTACCCGTACCCAGAACGTCACCCTCGCCGATAAAACCGTAGACGCCGATTTTGAGTGGGTTATCATAGCCAAGGGCGACATCGCGGGCGTTACCTCGCTCGGCACCGTAAAGGGCAAAAAGCTCAGCGTTCCCGCTCAGTCAACTCTCATAGCCGTTGACAAGGCAGGCTATGACGACGCGGGCATTACCGAAAACACCGGCAGAGTAATCGTAGATTACGTTGACCGCGACGGCAAAAAAATCGCCGATTCCGCGACGCTGTACGGCGAGATCGGCACAGGCTATGTTACCGGTCCTTCCGCTTCCGTACCCAACACCTATGTTCTTTCAAGCGTTGAAGGCAACACATCGGGCACTTATTCCGAAGAGGTACAGACTGTTAAATATGTTTACACCGACTATGTTCCCGAAAACCTCAGCAAGTACGGCGACGTAAACAAGGACGGCAGGATTACTCTTGATGATGTAACCGCGTTCCAGAGGATCCTTGCCCTGTTCGATAAGGTCTCGGACGAGGACTACGCTAACCTTGACTTTGACTGTGACGGCAGAGTATCGATCAATGACGCTACAATGCTTCAGAAGTATCTTGCGGAGTTCAGAGTATCTGAGGGCACAGTTGTTGTCAACTATTTCTATAACGACTCAGACGGCAATCAGAAGAAGCTCACCGACACCGTTACCATAAACGGCAGAGTAGGCGACAGCTTTACAACCTCTAAGTACTATGTAATGGGCTATAAGCTTGACGAGTCAAGACTTCCCAAGGTTACCGAGGGCTTGATACCCTACGGCAGCCCCCTTTATGTAAATTACTATTACATTCTCGGCAGCCCCGACGCAAAACTCCACTTTAAGCACAGCGGCAGCCTTACCTGGACGCCCACCCTCTGGATCTGGGGCAGCGACCTCGACGGCAAAGACGCGGGCAACTTCTCGGGCGGCACATGGCCCGGCAGAAACGCGGCTCTTAACGAGGAAACCGGCTGGTACGATTACGACTTCACCTTCTCGGGCGCAGGCACATATAACGTAATCGTTTCAAACGGCGGCAAGACTCAGACCGTTGACTGCAAGGGCTTCGGCCACAACGAGATATGGGCAGTGATCGACGACAGCAAGATCGAAACCGGCAACTACCTTACATTCTATGACGACAATCCCGAGGTCAACCCCTCTGCGAATGTCATTCCCTTCCATAACTGATAAAGGAGAGCACGCTTCGGCGTGCTCTTTTTGTCGTTGCATCCAATACGCGAATCAGATATTTGTAAAAAAGTTAGCCGTTATTCCCGCGTTATGACACGCCGGTCGTTGCCACGACAGGGCAACACGCGAATCAGATGTTTGTAAAAAAGGTAGCCGTAGCACCCGCGTTATGACACGCCGTTGCAGAAACGTTTATATTATATCAAGTTCTCCAAAGGCGGTCGGCTGAGCCGACGTACATGACGCGCAAGCGACATTTGCAAAAAAGGTGACCGTTATTCCCGCGTTATGACACGCCGGTCGCGTGACGCGACGAACAGTACGCGAATCCAACGTATGCATTTAACAAAACTTCCTGACACGCGAGATCGGACACGCCGTTGCAGAAACGTTTATATTATATCAAGTTCTCCAAAGGCGGAGTTGGATGGAACGTCACGTTCCCTTTTGTGGTTTTGTATATTTTTTACTGCGCTTTTTAGGCAGTCTGCATATTTTATTTGCGGCTGATTTGATGTATAATTAACAAGTTACAGTTTTAAAGAAAAGAAGGCAATTGATATGGTATACAATAATATACTGGAAGCGGTGGGGCAGACTCCGATGATCCGTCTTAACCGAATGCCGGGCAAGGACAGCGCCGACATTCTTGTAAAGTTTGAGGCTTTGAACGTCGGCGGCTCAATAAAGACGCGCACCGCGCTCAACATGATCCGGCAGGCGGAGCGAAAGGGCGAAATAAACAAGGACAGCATAATCGTTGAGCCTACAAGCGGCAATCAGGGCATAGGTCTTGCGCTTGTGGGAGCGGTAAGGGGTTACCGCACTATCATCATCATGCCCGACTCGGTAAGCGAGGAGCGCCGAAAGCTTATCCGCCACTACGGAGCTGAGGTAAGGCTTATCCACGACGCCGGCGACATCGGCGCGTGTATTGACGAGTGCCTTAAAACCGCGCTAAAAATGCGTGAAAAAGACCCTCGCGTGTTCGTGCCCCAGCAGTTTGAGAACATCGATAACGTAAAAGCTCATAAAAAGTACACCGCGCTTGAAATAATGCAGCAGTGCGCCGAGCCCATCGACGGCTTCTGCTCGGGGATCGGCACCGGCGGCACAATCACGGGAATCGGCGAGGTGCTAAAGGCTCAGTATCCCGACATCGAGATATGGGCGGTAGAGCCCGAAAACGCCGCTATCCTTGCCGGCGGTACGATAGGAACCCACCTGCAGATGGGAATAGGCGACGGAATCATTCCCGATATTCTCAACAGGGAAATCTATGATGAAATCTATGTGGTGACCGACGAGGAAGCCCTAAGCACCGCAAAACGCCTTGCCCGCGAGGAAGGCCTTATGTGCGGTATATCCGGCGGCACAAACGTTGCCGCGGCTCTAAAACTCGCCGAAAAGCTCGGAAAGGGAAAAACAGTCGTTACCGTCCTTCCCGACACCGCCGAAAGATATTTCTCAACCCCCCTCTTCGAAGAATAGCCCATTGCCATGGGAGGGCAGCGCGCCTTTGGAAAAATGGATATAATAAAAACGTTTATGCAACGGCGCATTATAAATCGCGGGAACGGAAGGTTTGTCAATTGCAAACTTTTGATCCGCGTACTGTCCGTCGCGTCACGCGACAGCCTCCTTTATGAAAGTAGCCTTTTGGCGTGCAATGCACGCTGCTACATTTTGAAAAAGACGTTTAATTCAGGCATTTTATCAACTAAAACAACTGTCATTCACGAATAAATTTGGCAAAATGCTATTATTTTGTTTACAGAATTATAACATCTCTTGATTTTTTGCTTAAACAGTGATATTCTTGGTCTGCTAATTAAGGAGATGTTAAAATTGAACATTAAAACAAAGGTAATCAGTATTTCAATCGCGGTATTTATGCTGCTCAGCGTTGCGGCATTAAGCGTTACCGCAGTAAACGCGGCTGAAACAGCCGAAACAACCGTGGCTTCAACAACAGCTGTCACAAACACTACCGACGCTGTAAGCTCTACCGCTGATTCGGCTACGATGGATTCAACAAACGATTCCGCAAACGGCGCGATCGCCACAGGCGAGCCCGCTATGTGGGCTGCCGGCTTTGCGATGTTAGCTGCCGCTTCCGGCGCCGTTCTGTTTGTTGCTACCCGCGGCAAGGAAAATGACTGAGCCTGATTTATGAATTAAACCGCCGTTTACGCCGTTTTCGCATTGACGATTTCGGAAAGCGGCGGTTTTCTTATTTATTTATACGGTTATACTGTTGAAATATTCCGAATCAAGTGTTATAATCTAAAAAAAGCAATCGAAAGGATCGATTCCCATGAAAAGTGATGCAGTAAGAACTCCAATAAAATGCGCACCTCAGCGTTCGCTGTTCCGCGCTCTGGGTATGACTGAGGAGGAGCTTCAAAAGCCGCTTATCGGTATTGTAAGCTCGTACAACGAGATCGTGCCCGGTCACATGAATATCGACAAAATCGTAAACGCGGTCAAAACAGGCGTAGCTATGGCAGGCGGCAACCCCGTTGTGTTCCCGGCTATCGCGGTTTGCGACGGAATAGCGATGGGTCACACGGGCATGAAATACTCGCTTGTAACCCGCGACCTCATCGCCGATTCAACCGAGGCAATGGCTATTGCCCATGCTTTTGACGCGCTTGTAATGGTGCCCAACTGCGACAAAAACGTTCCCGGTCTGCTTATGGCGGCGGCTCGCCTTAACATTCCAACGATATTTGTCAGCGGCGGCCCCATGCTCGCCGGACGTTTTGCCGGCCATAAAACCAGCCTTTCAAGCATGTTTGAGGCGGTAGGCTCATACAATTCGGGCAAAATCACCCTCGATGAGCTTGACGAATACGAAAACAAGGCTTGCCCCAGCTGCGGCTCATGCTCGGGCATGTACACCGCAAACTCAATGAACTGCCTCACCGAGGTTCTGGGCATGGGCTTGCGCGGCAACGGCACTATCCCTGCCGTATATTCCGAGAGGATCCGGCTTGCAAAGCACGCAGGCATGAAGATAATGGAGCTGCTTGAAAAGGACATCAAGCCCCGCGACATCATGACCGAGGCCGCTTTCCGCAACGCTCTCACAATGGACATGGCGCTCGGCTGCTCAACCAACTCAATGCTCCACCTGCCCGCTATCGCTCACGAGTGCGGAATAGACCTCAATCTTGACATAGCAAACGAGATCTCCGCAAAGACGCCTAACCTCTGTCACCTCGCGCCGGCAGGCAGAACCTACATGGAGGATCTCAACGAGGCAGGCGGCATTTACGCGGTCATGAACGAGATAAACAAGCTCGGTCTTCTCAACACCGACCTCATCACCTGCACAGGCAAGACCGTTGCCGAGAATATAGCGGGCGTTCAGAACAAGAATCCCGAAGTTATCCGTCCCGTTGAAAAGCCCTACAGCCCAACAGGCGGCATTGCAGTACTGCGCGGAAACCTTGCTCCCGACAGCGGCGTTGTAAAGCGCTCTGCCGTTGCTCCCGAAATGCTCAAGCACTCGGGCCCCGCAAAGGTATTTGACTGCGAGGAGGACGCTATGCAGGCTATCACCGACGGATTTATCCAGGAGGGCGACGTTGTAGTTATCCGCTACGAAGGTCCCAAGGGCGGCCCCGGAATGCGCGAAATGCTTAATCCAACCTCCGCTATCATGGGACGCGGCCTCGGCAGCTCCGTTGCGCTTATCACCGACGGACGCTTCTCGGGCGCAACACGCGGCGCGTGCATAGGCCACATCAGCCCCGAGGCGGCTGTAGGCGGTCCCATCGCGCTTGTTGAGGACGGCGACATCATCGAGATCAACATTCCCGAGAACACCATCACCCTTAACGTAAGCGACGAGGAGTTGGCTAAGCGCAGAGCCGAGTGGAAGCCCAGAGAGCCGAAAATCACAACAGGCTATCTGGCGCGCTACGCAAAGCTCGTTTCATCGGGCGCTCAGGGCGCGGTGCTGTCATAAGAAAATTTGAATTTTTCAGGGTTCGAGAAATTCGAGCCCTGTTTTATTTTTGTGTTGATGAATCCGGAAAAAAGGTGTACAATAGTTTTAAACACAAATCACCAACCACCAACCACTAATCACTGATCACTAATAATGTTTAAGCTTCGACGATTTTTAAAGGACTACAAAAAAGAATGCATAATAGGACCGCTTTGCAAGCTGCTTGAGGCTGTTTTGGAGCTGTTTGTGCCGCTTGTAATGGCGGACATAATAGACGTGGGGATCAATGAGCTGCACGACGCAGGCTATGTCTGGCGCATGGGCGGCTTGCTTGTGCTGCTTGCCGTTCTGGGCTGGTCAAGCGCCATGTTCACCCAGTATTTCGCCTCAAGGGCTTCTCAGGGAGCGGGCACAAAAATCAGGCGCGCCCTGTTTGAGCACATCAATACGCTCTCGCACGCCGAGCTTGACAGGCTCGGTACTCCGTCGCTGATAACCAGAATCACCAACGACACAAATCAGGTGCAGCAGAGCATAGCCATGATGATCCGCCTGCTTACGCGCGCGCCGTTTATAATCGCGGGCTCGCTTGTTATGGCGATGACGATAAATCTTAAGCTGTCGCTCATCTTCTTCGGGGCGGCGCTGCTTATCGCGCTGACGCTGTATCTTGTCATGACGCGCAGCGTGCCTATCTTTTCGGCAATGCAGAAAAAGCTCGATAAAATCGGGCTTATCGCGCGCGAGAACCTCTCGGGCAACCGCGTTATCAGGGCGTTTTCAAAGCAGAAAACCGAGTGCGAGCGCGTTGACGGCGCGACCGAGGACTTGGCAAAAACTTCAATCAGGGTAAGCTGCCTTTCGGCGCTGCTCAGCCCCGTTACTTACGCCGTTACCGACGT
>ONMK01000123.1:0-1856 GCA_900318905.1 uncultured Eubacteriales bacterium
GAATGTCTTGCCGTCGTAGTCTGCAAGCTTGCCGTTACCGAGGATTGAGCTTCCGCTGCTTACTACGAGCTTTGTTCTCTGAGCCGAGCCTGTCTTTGCAAAGCCGACTGCGATTGAGCTGTTGACTGCTGTTACCTGCTCAGCTGTAAGCTCTACGGTATAAACCTTCCACTCGCCGCTTGTCAGTGTTGAAACATTTGTTGTTACGTTGAAAACCTTGCCTGTGTCAGTCATTGCAACTCTTGTTGCCTTGCTGATATCTGTTGTGCTGCCGTATACGAAGTCTACGCCGTCCGACCAGTTGTTTGCTGCGGTTTTGGATTTGGGAGCAGCTACGCTGATTGTTACGGGATTAACAGGCTCGGTTGTCGGCTCAACAGTTGTGGGCTCCTCTGTGGTGGGCTCTGCTGTTGTAGGCTCCTCGCCCGAAAGAACTGCTTCCGCTGTGAACGAAAATTCATTTGTCAAAGCTGTTGTTTTGTCAACAAGTGTGATATCGTTCTTGTCGGTTGCCTGAGTGCCGTCTGCCTGGTCGGAACCTGTCAGAATCTCCATGTGCAGATTAACGGTTGTGTCGCCGGTGCCGATGATGTTGAAGGTCTGGGTATAATAGATACCCGGGTTCGAGAAGTTATACAGATTGATGTTTGATGCGTTGATATATACCTTTCCCGACTCCTCAACGTTCATTACAGCGCTTCCGGTAGCGTCAAGTTTAGGGAGGTTTACTGCCTGATCTACTTCTCCAAGCTGGAGAACGGTTGGATCATACTCTACATATGACTGTGTGTTTACGATTTTGTGAGTTGACTGAAGCTTATAGGTAACTGTTACCGCATCGTTATAATAATCATAGTTAACAGACACGGAGCTGCCTACGTTTGATGTAACGGTAATTGTTCCGTTGTGGTTTGCCGGTGTGTCTCCTGTTTGTGATTTGCCGCCAATTTCAGCCGCGCCGGCTGTGGCGCACATACTGAACATGCTTAATGCGAGCATTAATACCAGCACGATTGAAAGGGGCTTCCTGAATTTTCTCATATTAAATATCATCCCTTCTTTAAAATTGTTATGTATGGTCTGTACCATACCATTATTCACTATAAAGTATAGCATATTGAGCTGTCACTTACAATCAAATCCACAATATTGTATATATATATTTTTGCAAATCAATTATGGTCATTTTTACTATTGAAATGTTAATTGTTCCATAATTTCCATGTGCTGTTTGTCTGTTTTCTACAAAATATCAATCAAATAGCTCCGGATGCATACGGCTGTAATGGAAAATATACTGCTGCGCTATTCCCGCGTATTCGCCGAAATCGTCCGCCTTCATTTCGGGGAATAGCTTCTCCATTGCGCGCTTCATCCAAACGTCAATCGGGAACGCCTCAACACGGTGCATTCCGAACAGCAAAGTGCAGTCGGCGACCTTTACTCCCACTCCCGTAATTTTCATTAGCTCGGCGCGCGCGTCGTCATAGCCTGCTGTGCGGCAGAAGTCAAGGTTCACCTCGCCTCCGGCTACTTTTTTTGCCGCGTCGCACAGATAACGCGCGCGGAAACCTGCTCTGAGCGGAGCAAGATCGTCAACGCTCAGCTGAGCCATTTTCCGAGCGTTCGGAAAGGCAAACTGTCCGTCGGGCAAAGCATCGCCGAAGCTCTCGCACAAGCGCTGAACTATCCCTTTGATTCGCTTGATGTTGTTGTTCTGCGAGATTATAAAGGTACAGAGCGCCTCGTACGGCTCCTGGCGTAAAATTCTGATTCCCGGGGCGTACTTTGCCGCCTCGCTAAGAACCGGATGGATTTTGCTGATGTCGCCGCGTATTTTTCCGTAGTCAAGGCCG
>ONMK01000123.1:1871-5357 GCA_900318905.1 uncultured Eubacteriales bacterium
CTGTGCCGCTCAGCGCGACCCTCACGCTTTTTCCGAATGCCACGCCCGAAAACGAGCCGTCGGCGTTCTCAGTCCAGCGGAAGCTCTGTCCGCAGTCAAGCGTCTGAGCCAAGTCGAGGTCTGTTACATTAGTAAAAATCAAAGGATCCGTCATTTTCCCACTTCCAAATTTCAAAAACTTTAAAAAAATTATATCATATTTCGGGATAATATGATACAATAAAATATATAAATTTTTGGGAGTTTTGAAAATGAAAGAAACCATTGTTACTATTCCGATCAACGACCTTTTTGCGCCAAAATGCGGATGTCCGATGTGCCGCATGGAGGCAATGCTCGAGGAGCAGTATGTTGAGTTTATCACAGGCGACGCGATGATGGAGCCGAGCGTCCGCATTGAAACAAATAAAGTCGGCTTCTGTCACCGTCATTTTTCAAAGATGAGCCAGTCGGGCAAGAAGCTTCCTAACGCGCTTATTTTAGAGAGCCACCTGCAGGAGATAATTGAAAAGCTGATGCCCAAAAAGCTTGGCGGAAAACCCGACAAAAAACAGCTTGAGGCGATAAAGAGCGAGCTTTCAACCTGCTATGTATGCAACCGAATCGAGCGCGATATGCACCACCTTGTTGAAACGGTGTTCGCGGAATGGGCAAAGGGCGGAGAGTTCAGAGAGCTTTACAAGGCTCAGCCGTTTATCTGCCTTAAGCACTACCGGTTTATTATGACTGCGGCAATGGGCAAAAACGGAGTTCCGTCAAAGCTTATCGGCGATTTCCACGCCGACACCGCTGAGCTTACAAAAACCTATCTGCTCGACTTAAAGAAGGATATTTCGCACTTCGCCACAATGTTTGACTACCGCAACCGCGGCGCGGACTGGGGAACGTCGGTTGACTCGATTGAGCGCAGCATTGAATTTTTGACAGGCGAAAAACCGTATGAGTACGGGATCACAATTGAAGAGTAAAAATAGCGCACCGCAAAGTGCGCTTTTTTTAACTGTTTTTCATTATGCTCTTGAAATTCTCGAATATATGTTCTATAATTATATATAGAAGCTTATCACACTCGGTAAGCTTCTGTTTTTTTATAATCCATTACATGTATTTAGGAGGAATAAAATAATAATGATAACAGCCAATTTCAGCGGACTGCCGTCGGACGAAGCGCTTGTTCTGAGCACGGGTCTGTGGCAGTACGACACAGGACAGCAGCTCAGAATTTCGGGTATTTCGGGACTGAGCGAAAACACCGAGGTGCACTTCGGTCTTAAGCACACCGACCGCGCAATCGTAAAGACAGGCGTGTACCGTGACAACGCGCTTACCGTTGATATTCCGAATCGGTTTTTGGAATACGCCGACGGTACGCCCGCCAAAATCTGGGTACACATCCGCGAAAGCGAATCGGCGGCGAAAACAGTTCGGGAAATCCAAATACCGATTTCCGAGCGCGAACGCCCCGACGATTATATCAGCCCCGGGGATACGTCAGGCGAAACAATAATACAAAACGTCGTCACCGCTTACCTTGACGCCCACCCCGAGCAATACACAGGCTACACACAAGCCCAAACAAGCAGCCTGTTGAGCATGAAAGCCGACAAAGCTGATTATACATCGGTCAAAGATTTCGGCGCAAAGGGCGACGGCATAACAAACGACACCGCGGCATTTAACACGGCAATCGCGGCAAAACGATTCATTTTTATCCCTGCCGGCACATATCTGATTGACGATATAACCGTAGACAAAAGCGTGTTAATCAAAGGCGCGGGAACCGCCGCGACGTATTTGAAGGCAAATTCCGAAACAAGCGGCGGCTCACTGATTACAATAATCAAAAACCGCAGTTCAATCAGCGATATGTCAATACACGGCAGAAACGGCAGTAATGTTAATCATGCGGCAATCACGGTCGCCCCGCATGCCGGCACTGAGCCGAATTCTATTGCCGCAACCGCTACTGTTACTCTTGAAAATTTAAAAATACAGGGAATGGCGGGTATTGGAATCAATATTCTTGACAATGTCGAGGATTGTGTGATTTCAAATGTAGATATTGAATCCTGCAAAAGCTCCGGTATGAAGCTTTGGGGCGTTGGTCACTCAATATCAAACGTAACCTCTCAGAAAAACAAGGGCGACGGTATCGAAATTCGCCAGGGCGGTCTGCATATGACAAACGTTCGCTGCTGGGGCAACGAAGGCAACGGAATGTCAATGGGCGGCGTAAGCCATGCGGTAATATCCAATGTTGAACTGCAGCAGAATCAGCTTAACGGTCTGTACATGGTGCCCGTTGACAACAGCGGACGCCGAAACCGCATGAACTCAATTATAAACGTTACAACGCTCGGAAACAACTACAAAAAAGTTGACGAAAACGATGAAACCGCAAGCGCGTTAACTGAAAATACATGCGGATTCGTCGTGTCGGGACTTTACAACTATGTGCAGGGCTTTGACGTGCTTTCAAAATTCAAGAGCGGCTGGATGGCGTGTGAAAAATACTCGCTGCTGATGTCACAGCCCGACGACATCGGCAACACCGTGGATATCAAAACGGCTGCCGGCAACGGTATAGATATGTATGACGTGATGTTTGATTCAAAATACAGCAGCCGCATATTTGAAGAGCCTCACAAGGCAAAAATCGCGTTCAACAATCCGTTTAACAAAATAATCGTAGACGGCTCGGCTGTTGAGCCGCCCGCAATGACAGCCTCGGTATATCAGTCAGGTCAAGATGTTGTACACAGTAATGTTTCCGCTTCCGTTACAAACAACGGAAAAAGTATTACCTTGAGCGGCTTGACATCTGCCGGAGTAACAGTTGTAGATTTCAACAATTTTTATAATCATTCCTTTCCGTACCGCCAAACACATAAAATTAATTATACGTCAGGCACAAAACGCGTTTATATCAGGCTAAGGGCGCGTGTTAGCGATTTTAGAAAATTCGGCATAGTCCCAGGGGTGGGTCAGATTATAAACCAAAGCGGCACAAGATACCGCCTGGACAGTGAGGATTTAAAGAAAAACTGTATTTTTAATACAGATTTTACAACAAAAGAATATTATTTTGAAATCCCCGACACTACTGTGTCACTCGGCAGTTTTCTGGTTATGCTGCATTTTGTAAAGCTTACCGATGATGAAATCGACGAGGTTTCGTTTGAAATAGACGAGCTTTCGGCTGCGTTTCTCGACGAGACCCCGACGGTGATCAATTAATACAATCTTTAACATCTGTTTTATAGCTTTATTTGAAAATAGTATTAGAAAGGATTTTTGATGAAAGACGAAACACTTTTTCACGCAATGTTCGCCGGGGCTCTTGGAGCTCTCGCGGCATACTTCAACATTCTGCTCATACCGCTGATTGTGCTGATCGCGGTCATGATCGTGGACTACTTCACGGGCATGGCTTCGGCTAAGGTGACGGGTGAGCTCAACAGCCGAATCGGCATTGTCGGCATAATC
>ONMK01000017.1 GCA_900318905.1 uncultured Eubacteriales bacterium
GTGTAGATCTCGGTGGTGACCGTGTGGTTAAAAATAGCGGTTTTGCTCATTCCAAGGTCGTAATAGTCGGCGGCAAGCCTCAGCCCGTCATAAGATGTTGTAAAGACCTCCTCAACAGGGTGGCTTTTTACAAATTTGCGCTTTTCGGCTATCCTGCCGATGTAAGCCATATAGTAGTGGTTTTTGTATTTTTTTAAGTTATACTGTTCAAAGGGCTTTGTCTTTTTTCGGCTGAATACCGCAAAAAATATAGTAAAAGCGGGCAATAGCAGAAATATAACGAACAGCGCGGCTGCTATTACCGCGATCCATACCCAAATCAAAAATATATCACCTATTCAAATAGTTTTCCGCCCATAAGAGTCGAGCTGATTTCAGAGCTGCCATCAGTCCAAAAATACTTAACGGTGGAGCAGTGCTTTCCGTTTACGGAAACCGTGACGCGCGGGTTTAAAAGCGTTCTTGTAACGCCGCCTGAGAGCCGCCCGTCAAGCGATACTGTGACCTCGGCGTTTGAGATCGCCACAGCGGCAACTCCGTTTTCGCAGGATATCGAGAAGAAAAATTTATCGCTTACCCATTTGCCGCCCAGCTTCTTTTTGATGCCCGCGTCGCGTATATCGGTTCCGAACGAGCGCTGAGCCGCGTGCGAAAGCAGCTTCCAGGCGTAGAGCGCCTCATTGCGCAGCGCTGCGTTTTTTATTCCGTTTATATCGCGCCTGCGCTTTTCGGGGAAGATGCCCTCGCCGCTGACGTTTTCGGGAACGGCGGCAAGGTAAACGTCGCAAATCGGGCGGTTTAGCCAGCGCTTGCGTACGTCCTCCTCCTGGGTGCAGCGCGCCTTTCCGAATACGCACTCGTTTACAAAGTGCTCGCAGTTGTTGTGGATTATGTTGTAGCCGGTTTCGCCTATCCTCGCTCTGGCGCGGCGCACGGTTTCGTTGTTTGAAAGGCGGCGCTTCTGCTCGGCGCGGTCAAGGCAGGCGGTCTCTACGATGCAGCCGCAGGCAAAGGTATCTACGTCCGTAGCGATGACCTTGACCTCGCCCTCAATTGCGCGGTTCTCGGCTGTGGGAGGCAGCCCGAACTGGATAACCTCGTCCTCGCTGACAAATATCCCGTAATGGTACAGTCCGCCGAGGCGTATCCTCACCATGTCGCCGGCTTTGCATTCAACAGGCTCCCACCTCATGGCAGCCTTGCCTCAATGTAGTTTACAACGTCGCCCACGGTCTGAAACTCGCCTACGCCCACATCGTCAAAGCGTATCCCGAACACTTCCTCGGTGGCGATTATCATGTACAGCATGTTTACCGAGCTGAGCCCCAAATCGTTTAAAAGATGAGTCTGCTCGGTTACAAGGTGGATAGTATCTCTGCTGCTCTCGTCGGCTGAAAGCAGTATCTCTTTTAATTTTTCAAGAATTTCGTTACGGTTCATTGACATTTTTTATATCTCACAATCTTCATACTCGATGTTCTTTCAAAGTCGGATGTGCGCACGGTGATTCTGCTTACGCGCCGGAACGGCGGCAGAGCGGAGTTGATTTTTTGAAGCTCATCTTTTAAATAAGCCGCAACGTCGATGTCGCCCAGCTTTGCGGTCTCGGTGGCGCGCGGAACTACCTCAAGCGAGAGGAAGTGCTTTCCGTTCTCGTCAACGTCCTCAAACACCTGCGAATCCTGGATATAGGTAACGGTGTTGAACTGCGCCTCAAGCTCGGCAGGGGAGATGTTTTCGCCGCTTGGCAGTACGATTATCTCCTTTATCCTGCCCGTGATGTACAAAAAGCCGTCGTCGTCCATGCGGACAAGGTCGCCCGTGCGGAACCAGCCGCCCTCGTAGGAGTTCGGTTCCTGTCTGCCCACATAGCCGTCCATCATGTTTTTGCCCTTAAGCCAAAGCTCGCCGTCAACGATTTTATATTCCATTTCGGGGAAGATAAGTCCCACCGAGCCGGGCTTGTCAAGCGGCTCGGGGTTGCCCGAAACAAGGTTCGCCGATTCCGTAAGTCCGTAGCCGGGGTAGAGGTTGACTCCGATTTTGCTGTATTCCTCAACGAGGTACTGCGGAACGTTCGCCGCGCCGCAGATTATCGTCTTTAGGCTGTCGCCCCACATATTTCTTCCGAACTTTTTGGAGAGCGTAAGCGCCATCTCCGCAAGCGCCGGAACAAGCACCATAATAGTCGGACGGAAGGTTGCGCAGTCGCGGAACATATTTTTGTTGTCGCGGCAGATAAGGATAGTGCTGCCCGTATAAAGCGAGGCGAGCAGGTTGCGTATCAGCCCGAAAACGTGCGACAGCGGCAGAACAAGCATGTATCTCTGCTCAAAGGTATCGGGCACGCCGAGGCAGCTGTTGATGATGCCCTGCAAAACGGCGGTGTTTGAAAGCAGCGCTCCCTTCGGAGTTCCGGTTGTGCCGCCGGTCATAATAATGGTGCAGCCGTCGCTGCCCTCGTATTTTTCCGCGGGCGTCGGGGTATCGGAGCTCTGAGCCGAGTCAACAACGGTCAGATCACCGCACAGCTTAGCCTTGTCGGCAGTCGCGGAGGATGTGACAATAATATTGCAGCCGAACATATGAGCAACGCCGTAAACCGCCTTTTCGTCAAGATGAGCGGGAAGAACAGCGGCGGTGCAGCCAAGGGTCACGACCGCGAGATATGCCTTAACAAGCTCATAGCTGTTTGGCATAAGCAGGGCTATTCTGCATTTTTCGGCTCCGCTGTTTTTAAGGACGGTGCGGAAGCGCGCCACATCTTCGGCAAGCTGAGCGAAAGTGTACTCTTTGCCGCCGTCAACAACGGCTGTAAAATCCGAGTATTCGCGCCAGCGCTCCTCCCACATATCTGCCATGGTGTCATAGCTCTTAATGCGGTTAAATGTGGCCTCGCCCGTATATTTGCGGTAGAGTTCTAAGGTGTCTGCAATCATCTGTGATCCTCCTTTATCGGGTTTATGTTACGCAAGCCGCTCCAGCTCTTCCTCGCGCTCGCGGAGCAGCTTGGTTATTTCCTCAATTTTTGAGAACGCGGGCATGCCGCTGTACATCTTGGTGATGTCTACGGGCTCGCCTATCACAACTTTTAACCGGCTGTACCAATGCGCTCTCGGCTTTAAATATATGGGTACTATAGGGCACTTGCTCTGCATTGAAATAAGCACCATGCCCGACTTGAATTCGGTCATTTTTTCGCCGCTTCCCACATGCCCCTCGGGGAACAGCACCACCGCCTTGCCCTGTTTTAGACTGTCGGTAATGGTTCTGAACGAGCCTATGTTGAAGTTGTCGGCGTCAATGGGTATAAGGCAGCCCGCCGCGTTGAAAAACGGTCCCGCCTTTGTTTCGATAAAAGCCTTGTGGCATACAAAAAACAGGCGGCGGTACCACACCGCGAACATGGCAAAAGCCGGGTCAACAAAGCTTGAGTGGTTGCTTATTATCAGCGCGCCGCCGCGTATGCGCTTTTTAGCCGCCTTTGAGGCGTAGCGGATCTTCGGTCTGAGCCAGATAAGCCCGGGCAGCGCGCCCGAAAACCTCATAAAATCCACAACAAAGCAGCGCGGTGAAAAAAGCTTTGCCTTACCGTTTTTGTTTGTCATACAGCTGTTTCTCCAAACTTATGATTTTGTCGCGCGTCAGGTTTGACACCCTCTCGATATTCTCCTTTTCGGAAAGGCTCGGGTCGATAAGGTCGCGCGCGTAAAGGGGCTTGCCTATGATAACTCTCGCGCGTTTTTTTGAAAAGTAAGCTCCGTTTGTAAACGCGGTGATAATAGGCGCTCCGCTTAAAAGCGCAAGGTAAGCGGCGCCCGGCTTGAACGGCAGCGGACGCTCCTCTCCTTTAAGGGGCAGGCGGCTTTCGGGGTAAATCTCTACCACGCCGCCGCGCTCAAGGATCCCCTGCGATTTTGTAACGCAGGCAAAGTCGTTTGCACCCCTGTTTACGCGGATACCGCCCATCATTTTAAGAAACAGACCGAGCGGCTTTTTCTCAAACAGCACCTCAGCCATCTGGGTGCGCAGGGTGCGGAAAAAGAACACGAACATATAACACGCGTAGTCCCATACCGAGGTGTGGTTCGACACCAAAACAGCCGCGCCCTTGATACGGCGGCTCTGCGCGGATTTATCCTCATAATATACCTTTGTGCGGAATACTGCCCACTGAACGGGAAACGCGGTTATCTTGACAAAGGCGTTGAATAGTTTAATCAGCATTGTTTTCAGAGTTCCTTATGTAGTCGTAAAGCTCCTTGACGGTGCTCAGGCTCTTGCCGTCGCTTTGGGGGAACGGAAGCCCGAAATCCTCCTGAAGCTTGGCTATCATCGCAAAGTAGTCGAGGCTTGTGCCGCCCAAATCGGTAAAGAAGTCCGACAGAGGGCTTATCTCGTCCATATCCTTTTCAAGCGTTACCGATACGATTTGGCGCAGGTGGAGCATAAGCTCGTCTTCCTCGCCTTTCGTTACCGCTTTGCGCGGGTCAAGCGCGCCCAGTCTGCCTGCCTTGTAGTCGGCGGCAAGCCTTCTTCGGTTGAGCTTGAATTCCTCGCCCTTCATAAGCGGCTCGGAAATAAAGGCTATTTTGCCTATTTGCCCTGTAAGGTTGTGCTCAATGAGCTTTTGTTTTAACTGCTTTTCAATGGAAGCAAGCCTATCCCCGGCGGTATAGCGGTTTACTGAAACAAGGAGAACGGGCGTTTTGCCGTCGCTTATAAGGCATACTCCGTCAGTATTCGGAAGCTTTAGCTGAGGCTCAACAAGGTTGGGGTTGAGGTTCTCGCCGTTTGCGGCTACGATAAGGTCGTCGGTTCTGCCGAGGATATAATACCTGCCGTCTTTGCATTCGGCGAGGTCGTGGGTGTTGAACCACTCCGATTTGTCGGTGACGGTCTTTTTGCCGTCCTCAATAATATATTTGGCGATAACCCTGCCGCGTACAAGCAGCTCGTTTTTGCCGTTTAGCTTATACTCGGCGTAGGTCATGGGCTTGCCTACCGAGCAGGCGTTGAGTATTTTGCGGTTGTCCGAAAGCTCAACCGAGGTAATGCCTATTTCGGTCATGCCGTAGCCGTCGGCAAGGTGATAGCCTATGGCGTTGAAAAACTCGATTACCTCGGGGCGTATAGCGCTGCCGCCGGTTATCATAAACTGAATGCTCTCGCCGAACAGGTTTTCCCTCACCTCTTTAAAGGCGGCTCGCGGAAAAGCCTTTCCGAACCGGCGCGAAAGCTTCATGCCCTTTAAAAACTTTTTATATGTCTTTTCGCCGCGGCTCTTGATGGTCTTTACGGCGGTGTCGTAAACCGTCTCCCAAAACAGCGGAACAGCAAAAATGTGCGTCACCTTGTGGCGCTTTATGGTGTTTACAATGGTCTGGGGCATAAGGTCGTTGAGCTGCACGAACGCGCGCGAGAAGAACCCGAACCAGATATACATCGCGATAAGCCCGAAAACATGATAAAACGGCAAAAAGCAAAGCTGTTTTATGTAGCCGTCGTAATGCCTTTTAACAAGCGCGCACTCTTTTATTATGTGGTAGCTGTCGTGTATCTGACAGCGGAACTCATCGGCGGAGTAGGCGCAGATTTTAACATGCTCGGATGTGCCCGACGACATCACCATAAGCTCGGTTCCGAATTTGCCGGGAGCAATAGGAGAATCGGCGGCCTTTATGCTGTCGCTCATTACTGTGCGGACAGAGTACTTTCTGCCGTCGGAAATGACCGCCTTTACTTCGCAGTCGGCAATAGCCTGCTCAAGAGCCTCGTCGCTGAGGCGCAGGTTCATAAGCAGCGGACGGCAGCCCGATATGATGACAGCCCAGAAAAGCTCTATCCAGAGCAGCGAGTTGTCCATGCTGAGCCCCACAACAGAGCCTTCAGGCAAAGCAAGCTCTGCTTTAAGCGTGGCGGCAAGACAAAGGATTTCATCATAAGCCTCGCCGTAGGTGGTCTTTTTTATGCGGTAGCCCTCGCTTTTTTCAAACATCAGGTTTTCTTTTTCCCTGAACATCAGCTCAAAAAGCGACTCAAACCCAACGGGTGAATCGTCAAGCGATTTAAGCTTTGCCTCAACAAATGAGTCAATATTGCGGTACTGTCCCAGCCCTAAATTTTCCATATACACGATCCGTTTCCTGTTAATTCTATAGATATATGCAATCAACTTTTATTATACTACAAACAGCCGACATTTTTCAAGCTTTTTCGGCAGTTTGTTTATGCAATTGCTTCCAAAAGAGCGATCAGCGCCTCAACTTCGAATCTTCTGTCGCGGTCAAATTCGGCGTTTAGCGCCTCGGTGTTGTCGTAGGAGTGCTCGACCTCCTTTGAGTATCTCTGCAAAAGCCTCATCCGGGGCAGGGGATAGCCCTTTTTGGCAAAGTCCGCGTCAAGCCTGCCCGTAACTATGTACGCGCACACTATCCTTTTGAGCGAGTACAGCACGTCGCCCGAATGGATAGCCTCCAGATAATACCTGTATATGTAGTAAAGCGCGAACTTTTCAAAGTCGCGTACAAAATCCGCAGAGGGCTTTAGCGAGTCGGCGCGGCTTATAACGTCCTCAAGAGCCTTGCGCCAGCGGTCGCTCATTATCTCAAAGCCCAAATGCATTTCAAAGATAAACCGCACGCTGCCGGGCGCTTCAAACTTGTCGGAGAGCGGCGCGGGCTCAGCGCCCTCGATGATTTTCTGAACTTGGGCGTTGAATTCAAGGCAATCCGCAAGGCGGTACTCAAACGGCATTGAGCTGTCGAGCAGGATCTCGGCAGAGCGCGTCCGCGCCTTAAGCAGAAAGCTCATTAAATCGCCGGCTTCCTCAGCCGTTTCAAGCTCCGCTTTGCCGCCGAAATCCGCGTAAGGATTGCCCTCGCACCGCAGCATTATCCTCGCCGCCTCGGGGCAGGCAAAAGACAGAAGATTCTCGCAGAAGTCGCCGTAATTCACCTTTACCCGCGGAAAAGTATCGCAGGTATGGCTCAGGTGCTCCTCGCCCAAATCAATATAAATATCGCATAGCATGTCGCAGTTCCAGAACGGACAGCGTCCGCCTTCGGCTTTAAAGACGCGCTCACCATATTCGTCGGTTACAAGCTTCTTTCTGATTTTGTCGCCCGTAGCGCCCTTTACGGTCATGTAAAAGCGTTCGGTCTCGCTGTCGATGTCGATGTCCCAGTCCTTGCAGCAGCTGTCCTCACAGAGGTTTGCAATGCATTTGAAACCGCTGTAAAATGAGGGGTATATTTCGGTCATGTAATCAGTCCTTTTATTGTGATAACTCCGTTAGAATAATACCATATCGCAATAGAATTTGCAATATTGCCGGGAACGTGAAGTTCCCGGCGTTGGAGGACTTGATATAACAGCTGCGTTTCTGCAACGGCGTGTCAGACCTTTGTTTTAACAAAAGGCATCAAGCGCCGTTATACCGGGCTTTCCTATAAACCCGGCTTTACCAAAGGCGCGCTTCCTGCCGCGCGGCGGCAAAATAATAGTCAGGAAAGCGTTGCCGCCTTCCTGACTGATTTGAAAAATATAAACTTTTATGCTGCCTTTGTGGCCTCTGTTGTGCTTGCGGCTGTAGTTTCGGGAGCTGTTGTCGCCGGAGCGGTAGTCTCGGGAGCTGTTGTCGCCGGAGCTGTTGTGGGAGCGGTAGTTTCGGGCTCGGTTGTGGGAGCGGTCGTCTCAGCCTCATACTTAACGGTGTAGTCGATGATGTCCCTTGTAAGCTTTAGACCTTTTTCCTCAAGTGAGGTAACATAGTAGCTGTCTATGGAAATCGTTACCTTATCGTTGTTTTTAAGGTAGTATTTATCGCTGAAATTGAGATAAACGCTGGCGATTTCTTTGCCGTCTTTCAAAATGTTTACATCGCCTGAGCCGATATCGTGAGTGAATTTAAATCCGTTGTCCTCAAACGAGAATTTCTTTGTTTTAAGCTCGCAGTACTCGTCGTAATCCGGAACAACTTCAATATAGCCGCCGTCAACGATTTTGCCGAGCATGTCGACCTCAACGGGCTGGGTAACGGTGATGTTCTGCTCTTCAAGCACATCGCTGATTTTGATTTCGGCGGTAGTTGTTTCGCGTACGATTTTTATGTCGTACTGATCTTCAAGCTGCTCAACCCTGTTGTTGATGGATTTCTCCGCAAGCTGACTCAGAATATTGCCGTCGCCGTCGCCCGGCCAGAATACGGTTGCCGTGATAACGTCGTCCTTGCTTGCCCCTGAAAAGCTTGAACTGAAGGACTTGCCGTTGAGCTTATGCTCCTTTGAAAGCGAGTTTGCGTAGTTGCTCAGTATCTTTTCGGCAACGTTTTTGTCAACATTGATATCCTTGGCAAGCTTTTCGGCGTTCCAAACAACGGTGCCGGCTATTTTACCGTCGAGCACTTCGTTTTTGGCGCTCGGGTTGTCGTAGTCGATGTTTTCGAACCTGATCGTGCGGTAATCCGCAAGTTTGATTTTTGTGGTGTTGGCATCCTTAATTGCCGGGATGATAAACACAAACAGCGCCACCAAAATTATAGCCAATGCGCCGGCGCCTATTGCCGAGAAGATGATGATCTTCTTTGTTTTTGGTGACATGGGCTTTTTCACGGGCGCGGGAGCGGGCGCGTAGCCGTACTGCTGGGGCTGGTTAGGATACTGCTGTTGGGGCTGGTTCGGGTACTGCTGAGGCTCGTCGGGGAACTGCTCCTGAGGTGAAGCGGGAGCCTGAGAATACTCGGGGGCTTCCGTTTGCTCCTCGTGCTTTGGCTGATAGGAAGCGGCGTCGGCAGGCTGCTCGGGGATCCGCACGGGAGTGCCGCAGTTTTCGCAGAACGCGCTGTTTTCGGGAATTTGGTTTCCGCATTTTGAACAGAACATAAAATCTCTCCTTTTGTTGGTTTTTGAATGCGCAATATCGTACAGTTACATTATAAGGTATTATTCTCCGAAATGCAATAGTTTATTGACGTGCTCGGTAAAATAAAAGCAGGAAAGCGTTTTGCCTTCCTGCTTGATTTATCTGTTTTGATTTACAGAATCTTTGTGTTGGTGTAGAACTTGCTGTAGTTTTTGCTGAGATACCAGCAGTTTTCAACAGCCTGCTCAAGTGTATCGGCTTCCCTGCTCTTTGAGAAGTAATCGCTTGAAGAAACGACCTTGCCGTTCTCTACCGACAGATACTCGGGGTTGATCTCGACCGCTCTGAAGAACTTTGCGGTTTCGTCCTGATAGATGAAAACGATGCGTCTGTAATCAGAGGTGGGCTTGTCGCAGTAGTAGATGTTCTTAACGGTGACCTTGTCGCCCGCGGTGATCTTTGAATCCTGCTTTTCGAGGTTAGCCAGAGCAAAATCTTTAAGTCCCTCGGCGTTCTTCTGAGCCTCGGCAAGCGACATGCCCTTTACTTCCGACGTTGTACCCGTAGCTTCGGTAGCGCCTGTTGACGCGGGAACGGTAGTGGGTTCGGTGGTCTCAGCCTCGGTTGTGGGTTCCTCGGCCTTAACGGTATAGCTTACGGGGTCGCCGGTAAGCTTGATACCCTTGTCAAGCATAGATGATACGCTGTATTCGTCGAGAGTCAGCTTAACGGTATCGCCGTTCTTAAGATAGTACTCGTTGTCGAATTCAAGGCGAACGTCGCCGATCTCGTTGTCGTTCTCATAAATATACACATATGAGGAGGAATCGGCGTGAGTGAACTTGTAGCCGCTCTCGGTAAACTCAAATTCCTTTACGCTTACGGTAACGTCGCCGCTGAGGTCGTCGGAGTTGGTGATGAGGTTCTCGCTCTTGATGTAGTCAAGCAGCTTGACCTCGGTAATGCCCTTTAAGGCGATGCCCTGCTCGTCGAGAACGTCGTTCAGCTTGAACTCATGTGAGGTGGTTTCGCGCTTGAACTTAACGCCGTAGGTCTTTTCAAGCTCGTCAAATCTCTTTTCGGCAGCCTGCTTTGCTGCTTTGCTGATAAGCTCGCCGTATGCTGAATCTGAGCTGTCGCTGTCATCATATTTGAAGGTCACCTTAACGGTGTCGTCCTTGCCAAGATCCTCAAATCTGTTGCTGTAGTATTCCTCGCCGTTGATGAAGTAGTCGGCGTTGAAGCAGTCCTTGAAATCGCCGAGGATGCTGCTTGCTTTATCTTCGGGAATATCTGCGTCCTTTGCGAACTTAGCGGTGTCCCAGGTGATATAGCCCGAAAGCTTGCCGTCGGTGAGCTTTTTCTCCGCCTTGTCGGCTTCGCTGCTGCTTTCGCTGCTCTTGTCGTAGTCGATTCCGTCGAATTGCACCGTGCAGTAATCTGCGAGGCTGAGCTTGTTAGCGTTGCTGATAGCGGGGATGATGAATACAAACAGCGCAACCAAAATAACAGCTAAAGCGCCGGCGCCTATAGCCGAGAACATGATGATCTTCTTGGTCTTGGGTGACACGGGCTGCTTGGGAGCCGCGGGTGCGGGCTCGTACTGCTGAGCCGAAGCGTTGAACTGATCCTGAGGATCAAACGGAGCCTGCTCCTGGACGGGCTGCTCAACGGGCTGCTGTTCTACAGGCTGCTCAACGGGCTGCTGCTCTACAGGCATCTCCTGAGCGGGCTTACCCGCGGGAGCGCCGCAATTGCTGCAGAACGTGCTGCCGTCGGGAATCTGCTGACCGCAATTTTCACAAAACATAACTTATACTCCTTTGTTGTGTAGTTGAATAAGGTTAGGTTAATAACCCAAAAGAATTATAAACGAGAATGAATAATAATTCAATCCGAGCATTAGCCAAAGAATATTGCAACCCCAAGCCTGACTTTTAGTTAAAAAGGCAATATATCAGGCGGCAACTCGCCTTTTGCACAAATCGCCTTAACTAATCGTGTTATGTTTGGTGCTTTTTTAGGAGCGGTTTTATCATTGGCGCGCCTATCATATCGCCTAAAATTGCTCCGTACATTTGTTGTCCTCCGGGTTAAGTGGTTTCAACCGGAAAGCGTCCGATCATTTCCGCAAGAAAGCGCTATATCTCCGTAGCGTCCTCAATATTTGTTTTGCCGTTGCCGTTGACGTCGCCCGCGAGCAAGCCCTCACGGTCGGGAGAGCCGAGCTCGGCGATGTGTTGCTGAATTGCCGTTACGTCGTTAATATTAACCGAGCCGTCGTTGTCAACGTCGCCCCAAAGTCTTTCGGACAGGATGCTGAGCGGCTGGGGGATAAGTCTGTCGGCAGTGCTGCCGTTTCCGAGGCAGCCGGCGCTGTTGTTGCCCCAAATGAGCATTGTTCCGTTTTTGCCGACAGCCGCGCAGTGGTTAAAGCCGGCGCGCACCGACGCCGCCCCGCTCATTATTTTGGTAGGCTCGGTCTGATTGATGGTGCTTCCGCAGCCGAGCTGACCGAAGGTGTTTCTGCCAAAGGTATAAAGCGTTCCGCCTGTTGTAATAAAGGCGCTGTAATACTGGCCTGCGGCTGCATCGGCGACATTTCCCGAAAGCAGTTTCGGGCTGAGGACATCGCCGTTTGGCGGAAAGCCAAGCTGACCGAAATCGTTTGCTCCGAAGGTATAAAGCGTTCCGTCATTGCCGACAGCGGCGCAGCTTGCCGAGGATGTTGCGCTGACATGCTCAATGCCGCTCATTATCTTTTTTGGCGTGTTGCGCTGAAACTTTGTGCCGTCGCCGAGCTGGCCGCTGTCGTTGCAGCCCCAGCAGTACAGATCGCCGTCAGCGGTGACGGCCGCGGTAAAGTAGTGCCCGCATGAAACCTCTTTAACGTTATCAAGCACCTTTTTCGGAGTGTAAGCCGCGGCGGTCGTTCCGTCGCCGAGCTGCCCCTGGGTGTTGTCGCCCCAGGTGTAAAGGCTGCCGTCGTTTGCTGCCGCCGCCATGTGGTCGTAGCCCGCAGAAACGGTTTTAATATCGCTGAGCAGTTTATGGGGAACAAGCGCGTCTTGCGTATCGCCGGTTCCCTGCTGTCCTTTGCTGCCTTCTCCCCAGCAGTAAAGCTCGCCCGTGTCGGTTACGGCGGCGCTTACCAGAAACCCCATGCTGTATTCGGAAAAACAGTATGGTCTTAAGCTTTCGGCGTCAAGCATGCTGTTTAATGTGTGCGCCGTAACCGTACAGCAGCCTTCAAACGCAGAAAAAGCGCAGGCTTCGGCAGAGCAGACCGAAGCAAAGGCTTCAAACGACGAAGCCGGGCAGAAGAACAACTCTGCCTTAGCCCCAAGCTCTGAAAAAGAAGACCTTGAACCTGTGGGCGCCGAAGCGGGTACGCGCTACAAGATGACCTTTACCGTAGGCTACGACGGCACCGCAAAGGACGCCGAGTACGCCCAGAGCATCACATTCCCGGGCGTTACCTACGACAGCGAAACAAGCGACACACCGGCTACGGACTACACCGTACAGATCCCGGCTGGCGGCGCTAATATCATCCGCTGGGTAGACAAGGCAGAGGCAACGCACAACTATAACCTGAAGAGTAACAGCAAAGTAAAAGTTACTAACTTCAACGCTTATGTTTACAGCGGCACAAACAAGGTGAGCCGGCTTGACAGCAAATACATCACCAATTACAGCTCATCCTATTTCGCTATCCTGGCTCATACCCCTGCGGCTAATATTGAGTATAAAAACACCGAGCTTAAGGACGTTTACTTTGAGCTGAACTACAGCTCAAACGCAAACTCCGAGTATTATTCCGCAACGGTTATCGCAACCGGTTATGTAGGTCCTTATACGGTCGGCACCGCCCCCAAAGCCGATTCCGCGGTCAACCACTATCTAAGGATCGAAGGAGTATCAAGCTCCGACAGGATCTACGAAACCGATACAGGATCCGGCGCTTATTCATACAAAGAATGGTCGATTTCCAATAATGCCAGCAAGACATATTATATGAAAAAAACCTCGGGCGATATCAAATATCGGCTCGACGGCACCGCTTTGGCAAGATTGGATTCCGTTAAAGCGTATTACAACGAAGACGAAACAAAAACCAATATCCTTACTCAGGATCAGATGGATTCCATTCTCAACGACGCTAATCTGAACAGCAATGTGCAGGTGCTGCAGTTTGCTAACGACGCCAAAAAGGATATCACCTTTGAGGTGAACTTTGTCCGCGCCTACAAGGAAGTAACGCTGGGCTTTGATATGCTCAACACCTGTTCAAATACATATAGTAATCATTATCCGAACTTCAAAACAGAAAACGGATCCTTTATATATAACGGCGGAGGAATAACGGCGAGCGACCGGTTCTACACCGGCAAAACCATCGCGTTCAGAAAAGAGCTTGACAGCTTCACAGCCACCTTTAACAGCGGCTGGGATTTTGACCTCGATACCGTTAAGCTGCTCGACAGCAGCGGCGCCGAGGTAAGCGGTGTTGAGATTACAGCTACCACGCGCACCGTGGCAAACCAGAACCGCGTGCTGACCGTTACGGAGCTTCCCGACAGTATCGGGAAATACACGCTGACGGGTAACTTTGCGCACGTTCATTCCGATATCCGGCTTGTAGCGTTGAACGCGCACCCCGGAAACTTGACCGTTACCGGCAGCGGCGCGTTTGATTATCCTAAAAGCGCGACTCTCGGATACGGTTCTGCAGTCTCCAACCTCTCTGCAATAAGGGGAAGCAACCTTACCGCGACCTATGCCGACGCCACTTACGGCACTACGCTCACTTCCGCAAAGTTTATTTATGTTGACACGGAAGGCAACACTCACACAGAGGATCTGGCTGTTGCCGACAATTCGTTCAGCTTTACGGTGCCGATGATTTACGACGCCAACAACGCAAAAGATGATAACAGTATTTTCCCCAACCGCATCGAGCTTACCTTTGACCAGCCATTTACAGCAGCTCCGGTCAAATTTGAAGCGCAGTACAAGGGCAGAATAAAGCTGACGGATACCGTGAACACCACCTCCTCGAAAGGAACCATAGCAGAGGTAACTCCTTCGGACGGAGGAGTTTGGGTATCAACAACCAACACCAAAACCTTCAACGACACCAATAATAATATTCAGCTCAAGCCGGGCGTTACCTATAAGCTTGAGAATCTTTACAACGCCTACAACCCGTATACGCGCCTTGAGTTCCTCGGATTTGAGGTGCTGGACGAAAACAATCAGCAGGTTGCGGGCGATGAAAACGAGGGGAATAAATCCTTCACCTTCGTTATGCCTGACGGCCCGATAACCATTCGTCCCAAGTATAAGGATCATATGCGCACTGTCAACGTTGTTGTAAACGACACCACAAGAGGCAGCGCGGCGCTTGCGGGCGCGGATGAAGCCAAGCTGTTTTATTATAAAGACTATCTCACATATTATTCCAGCGCAACGAGCATTACGGGTAAGGAGGACTGGTCAACAAGCTACTGCGGAACGCTTGACAACTACGACCTCAGCCTGACAGGCACGGTTGTTTCCGACAGCTACTCAATCAAGAGTGTCAAGGTGTATTCCGCCGCAAGTCCCAGCCCGCGCGCAGGCAGCACGACCAATCTGAAAATCACAAAGGACGCCGAGGGCAATATCACCAACAACGAAGTAACGAGCGGCTACACATTGTCGGCTCCTCAGACCACAGACCTCAGCAGTCTGTACACCCTCAAATTTACCGACCCCAAGACCGAGGACGGCACCGAGGTATATAACCTCATAGTGTATATCGAGTTTGATTCCGACGACACTAAGTACGCTCCGTTTACCTTTACCTGCGATAAGCTCTCTACCCAAGGTTACGCGCCTCCCGTATATTTTAACGGTGAGTTCAAGGACAAGGATCCGGGCGCGAAAATAAACGGTGTATATACCGACTATCATTATGTTCCTATATGCGGCTCCGAAGAAGGACTGACGATCCGCAAGAACACTGATGTCGTAATGCGTGTTTACGGCAACGATTATATCACCATCGAAAAATGCAACTCGCGCAACGTTTATACAAACCTGCTCTTTACCGTTACCGACGACAACGGCGACAATCAGGCGTCGTTCCGTTATTACAACGGCCGGGTTTACGATAAGCAGGGCAACTACGATGATTATGTTAAGAATCTTGCTGTCACCTACGGCAACGCAAGCGGCAACTATTCCGAAAACAAGATCAACCAGCACGTTGCCTTTACGTTAACAGTGCCGGAAGACGGACTGAAAATAAATATGAAGGTTGTAGATACCTACGTTCCGGTCGTTGTCAACCAGTATGTTATCTCGGACGACGGAACCCGCCGTCTTGCGACAGCCGACGACGGTTTTACAGCCGCCATCACCAAAAAATCGAACAGTTCCGGCACAGACGCGTATAAGTATAAATTCTTTACACAAAGCTACGCCGAGGATTATTACTCCAAGCTTGCCGACAACACCGCCTTTTGCGATAGCTTTACCGTAACCGGCGGAACCGAAAAGCACAACATGCTTATGGAGAGCAGCTACACCGGCGGCTATGTTTCGGCATCGCCTGTTGAGGGCTATATGGTAGCTTCGATCGACGCGCGCACCACCAACTGCGACGGCGTTGAGCAGACCGACTTCAACGTAAATTACTACAACAGCGCCTATGCTTACAAGGCGGGAACCGATTATTCAAACAAATTGATCACCGCAAGTTTCTTTGGCAATGTTCAGCGCAGCCAGCAGCTTGTTATCAACATTTACTACGCCAAAAAGACAACAGTTACTTTCAAGCAGGTCGTTGCGGACAGTCAGGTAAACACCTCAAGCGGAACCGAGCTGGCGTGGGCTGAGCTCAGCAACCCCAACACTCTCGACGACGGGCTCACGGCGTTCATTGAGACCGACGAAAGCGGAATGTTCAATTCCGGCAATCCTCTTCGCCAGCTGGACGGTATGACGGGATACTATTCCAGAGCCATGATAATAAGAGGCTCCAACAAAACCTCGGCCGATACCTCGGTTGACCCGTATGAATACACATGGCTCAGCAAGTATTACACCAACCGCGGCACGGGCTTTGACTTTACCGCCACGCCTAAGGCAAGCTACATAATCGGCGAGGCTAAGGCGTACAAGGTGCTGCCCGACGGCACTCAGCAGCCGCTGACCGTAACGCTCGTAAGCGGCACCGGAGCCAACACCACCACCACAAAGTACCATGTTGAGGAAGCCGCCGCATACGGCGACAACATCGTTATCGAGATAGATTACGTTCTGCAGCAGGTGCTCAAGGTTGAAGTGCGCATGCTCAACGATGAAAATGATCTCGCTTACACCGCTCCCGACGGCGTAACGGTTTCCGTTACGGGCACCAGAAACGGCGATACAAATGTTTTCTGGAACGACGACGAGAGCAATAAATTTGCTTCATTTACCGTTGACCAAAACGATTATCACCAAAGCGTACAGAACGGCAACAGATACGAAACAAGCGAAACGGCGTCTATTCACCACAACACCGCCGTTACCGTAAGTACCGATGTGGGCAGCAGCCCCTACCGCATAGCGAACGTTGTAGCGTACAACATGAACAACAACGGCAGAGAAGACACCAGCTCAAGCAAGCTGTTTGTTGTTCCGGGCAAGCAGATTACCACCGGCACCGATAATGAAAAAAGAGACTGGATAAGCTACGACACATGCTCGATAAACGGCTTTAACAAGAGTAAAAGCGCTATAATCATAGTTTATCTCGCAAAAACTTCAACAATCGACTTCACCGTATGGACGGCAAATGACGCGGGCGAATACTCAAAGGGCATCAACGCCGGCGAAGGTTCATACGCTGTTATCAACACAAAGAACAACCTGGTCGGTTACGACAATTATGCAATGGCAATGGTTACCAACCTGAATGAAGGTAACTTCAATACCGACCATAACCGCTTTACAAGCGACGGCAACGAAACCCGAAACGATACGATCCTGCAGGGCACAACGCTCGACGCTTGGGCGCAGGTGCCGCTTGACAGCAACTATGTTATCAAGAAAATCGTTTGCAAATATACCGCAGATAACGGCGCCGTAGTCAAAATCACCGCCAATACATCGGACGGCGTAAGATTCAACGACGGTATGCTCTCGGTCAACTTTAAAACGACCAACAGGATCTTACCGGGCTGCGCGTATACGGTCGACGTATATATCGCGCCCGCGCGTACGATCTATACGCGGGCAACGCTTGAAAAGGACAGCACTGTGACCTCCGCGGTCGACGCGGGAGATGTTACGGTCATCGGTTCGGACAACCCCGATCCCGAAGTTTCGGCGTACTTTACAAAGATAAGACCGGCTAATGACGACATCTCAACAAGCTACGACGCTGTTTACTACAGCTCGACATACGACTATACTTCCTCTGCCAGATGCGCAAACGGCACCAAGCTCGCCGTTAAGGTCAAGCCGAAGAGCGGATATATGATCTCCGACGTTTCGGC
>ONMK01000035.1 GCA_900318905.1 uncultured Eubacteriales bacterium
GCTTCATCAAAGCGCGGTTCCCTCGGTTTCGGTCAACAAGAAAGCCGCCTATGTAGTTTATGATGACGTTGAACAGCATGAGGAACACCAGCAGCGGTTCGCCCCAGCCGTAGAACAAGAGATTGATGAAAAACAGGAAGATATTTCGCCCGTTGCGCGGAACGATGTAGTAAATCAACAGCGTCAGCGGCAGGTAGGCAAAAAGAAATACCAGGCTTGAAAATACCACTCTCTCAACTCCTTATTTTATTCACATACAGTATTATTTTATTATATCGCGGTTGATAAGTCAAGGATAATTCGGTATTGGGATTTTAATTTGCCGTTTTTTGGATGAACAGACAGTTTCAGCCCAAAAAGTCCTGCCTTTTCCAACACAAATTGCCTTAGAAAAGCCTGTTTTACCAGCCGTCGAGCGTGTCGATCTCCTCAAGCTCGCTGATATTGTACGACTGCCGATACTCAGGCGGCGGCGCCTGAGCGCCTCTTTCGTCGTAAAAGCCGCCCAGAACCTTGGCTATGGTGTCGGGCTTCAAAAGCCATTCAAGCGTACAGCCCCTCCATTTTCCGCTTCTGCCTGTCAGAAAATCGGAGTTCGCCACACGCCTAAAGTAGTCATCAAAGCTGTTCCCCTTTAAGGCGGACTCAGCCTGTATTATCCGCCTTTGCAGGCTTTCGGCGTCGGACGTCCTCGGGATTCCGACGCATATTCTGTCAAAAAGAGAAACAACGTCAGAGGCGGCGGCGACGGCGGCACTGTCAGCTAAAGCTGACGGGTATTTATCTTCGTCTTTATCTTCATATTCATCTTTATATTTATCTTCATATTTATCTTTATCTTTATATTTATCTTTATATTGGCTTGTTTGGGTTGTTTGGGTTGTTTTAGCGGAATGACAGAACAACAAAGTTAGTCTGGCGTGCAATGCACGCCCCTACAACGCAAGCGCGACGCTTGACTTAATTCGCGAACCAAATGTTTGTAAAAAAGGTTACCGTTACACCTGCGTTATAATGCGCCGTTGCAGAAACTTATCTGTTGTATTCAGCGTTTAAAAAGGCGCGCTTCCTGCCGCGCGGCGGTCGGCTGAGCCGACGGACAGTACGCAAACAGTACGCGAATCAAACGTTTGTAAAAAGGTAACCGTAACACCCGCGTCTTAATGCGCCGTTATACCGAGCTTTCCACAAACACCGATTTTTCCAAAGGCGCGTTTCCTGCCGCGTGGCGGCCAAAGGCGGATGTGGATGCAACGTCACGTTGCCTAACTGCAGTAGTCCTCTAAAATGCGTTCGAGCTCCTGTTTGTTTTGCGCGTAAATGCCGTTTTTCAGCCTGATGATATCGGGCTTTGGCAGGGTCGAGGTGCGCGTTGAGGTCACCTTAAGAGGCTTGTCCGAGCCGCTTTTGAATACCGCTATTTTGCCGTTTCGGTCGCGTATAACATAGCTCTCGGTGCGCGTTTCCTCAGCCGAAACCGCGGTGTGCGGACGCGCCGCCCCGGTTTGGGTGTAAAGGCTGCCGAGGCACACGCAGCTTATAAGAATCATCCCCGTAACAGCGACCAGTATTTTCATAAAATTAACCGCCGCTGCAGGGTTATTTTCTCAAAAAAAAATCAAATTATATATTTATTTTTTCGCCCTGAGGTGATATAATATATTTTAAATATGTTTATTAATTATTGATTTACTTTTATTGATCACTTTAAAAAGGAGTTAATATGCGCAATAAACGTGAAACGGATATCAGTAATTACACTGATAAAACCACGGATACAACATCATCCGAGGTTAAAACCGAAAGCGGTGCCAAGCGGTTTTTTAAGGCGCTGGGCAAGTTTTTCCTCACGGTGTTTTGCGTCTGCCTGATTGCGGGCATTATTACGGTTGTTTCGCTGGGCATTTACATCTTCCACCTTGCGTCGGAGCCTACGGGTATCGACCTTAAGGCAAAGTCGATGAACCAGACCAGCCGTATCTTCGTAAAGGACAGCGAAACAGGCGAGTTCACCGAGCGGCAAAAGCTTTACGACGTTGAAAACCGCATTTGGGTAGACTACAACGACATTCCCCAGTACATGAAGGACGCTCAGGTAACTATTGAGGACAAGCGTTTCTTTGATCACAAGGGCGTTGACTGGACGCGAACCCTGTCGGCGGTTGGCTCGCTGATAACGGGCTCCAACTCATACGGCGGCTCGACTATCACCCAGCAGCTTATAAAGAACATCACTGACGACAACGAGGTGTCGATCACCCGAAAGCTCAGGGAGATATGCAAGGCGATAAAGCTTGAGCAGGAGTACTCAAAGGAGCAGATACTTGAGGCGTACCTGAACGTAGTCAACTATGGCAACAACTGCCAGGGAGTTGAGGCAGCGGCTCAGCTGTACTTCGGCAAGAGCATAAAGGACTGCTCGCTTGCGCAGTGCGTGGCAATCGCGGGAATCACCCAGAACCCGTCGCACTGGAATCCGCTGATGTACCCCGAAAACAACCTGATACGCCGCGAAAACATCTTATACGAGATGTACGACCAGGGAAAGATATCCAAGGAAGAGCTTGATTCGGCGCTTGCCGAGTCAAAGAACATGACTTTTGTGGGCTTTTCGACCGACCACGACGATGACGACGACGAGGAAGCCGACGACAAGGTTCAAAACTGGTACTATAACCAGATGATTTACGATTTGCGAGCCGATCTTGCAAAGCTGTACAACATAAGCGAGGGCGCGGCGAGTGAAAAGATCTACACGGAAGGTCTTAACATTTACAGCGCAATGGACGAGCAGATGCAGGACTTCATCGAGTCGGCGGCGCTCAACATGGACAAGACCCAGGACCCCGATATCCAGATAGGCTCGGTGCTGATGGACTTTGACGGCAGAGTTATAGCCACGGTCGGAAGCTCGCAGCGCAAAACGGGACCTCTTGACTGGGACCGCGCAACTCACTCAACGCTGCAGCCCGGTTCTTCAATAAAGCCGGTGCTTGTTTATCCGCTTGCTATCGAAAAGCGGCAGCTCTACTTCTCGTCGCAGGTTCTCGACGAACCGCTTGAGGATTACGAAGTAACCGAATCGGGCGAGAAGATCTCCGGTCCTAAGAACGCATACGGCTCATATCTCGGTCAGATCCTGCTGCCCGACGCCATTGAGCGCTCTTCAAACGCAACTGCGGTTCAGGTGCTGAAAATGATAGGCGGCCCCGGCGAGGCGTACGACCAGGCAACTGCCAAAATGGGCTTCAAAAAGCTTGACCAAGCCGATTCCTACCAGATAGGTTCGCTTTCTATCGGCGGTATGGTGGGCGGCGTAAGCGTCCGCGAAATGGCGGCGGCGTTCACCTACATGGGCAACGGCGGCTTGTACTACGACCCATATACCTATTACTACGTCACCGACAGCGAGGGCAACGTTATTATCGACAACCGCGACAAGGTCCCCCGTCAGGCGTATTCAACCGAAACCGCGTCGATTATGAACCGTCTGCTCCACTACAATATGGAGATGGTTCCCTCCACAATGCACACCTACGCAAACTACGCTGTTATTCCGGGCTGGGATATTGTAGGCAAAACCGGTACCACCGACGACGACAAGGACTGCTGGTACTGCGGACTTTCGCCCTACGGCGTAATGGCTACCTGGACAGGCTTTGATATTCCCGATACGATAAACGACAAAACACGCTCCGCCAAGTTCTTCAACACGGTTATGAGCGAGTATCTTAAAGACAAGGATCCGCTGGACTATGTTCTGTCACCGAATGTTATCCCGGCTTCATATAACCCCGTAACAGGTCTTATTATCTCGACCGATTATGTAACGGGACCGTATGTAGGCTACTATATAAAGGACAATATGCCGGCTTACGGCGAGCCTTATTACGAGCCCGCCACCTACGGCGACTATACGCCGACCGTTCCCGACTATACGGGCGAGCAGCCCTCTTATGTTGAACCGAGCGATCCCGGCGAGCAGAGCAGCGGCGGTGAACAGAGCAGCGGAGGCGAGCAAAGCAGCGGCGGCGAACAAAGCAGCGGCGGCGGAGGCGACGACCAAGGCGGCGGCGACAACCAAGGCGGAGGTCAGGGCGGCGACGGCGCGCAGCCATAGCTTAAAGAGAGTTAAGAGTTTAGAGTTCAAATATATAAATCGGAGCGAAGCGACCCTTCACTCCACACTCCACTCTCAGCTCTTAAATGAAAATGTTAGCATAAAAGATGATAAAAGTGTCCGACGGCGGGTTGTTGTCTATCCCGCCGCCAAACACTGTTTGGAAAGGTAAGGTAAATATGGTATCAGTAGCAATTATGGGACACGGAGTTGTCGGCTCAGGTGTTGCCGAAATCCTTCTGACGCACAAACAGAAGCTCTTTTCAAATTTGGGCGAAGAAATTTATATCAAAAAAATTCTCGACCTCAGAGAATTTCCCGACAGCCCCATCGCGGACAGATTCACCAAGGATTTTGAAGAAATCGTAAACGACCTTGAGATCCGCGTTGTTGTTGAGGTTATGGGCGGACTTAAGCCCGCATATGATTATGTAAAGCGCTGCCTTAAGGCTGGCAAAAGCGTAGTTACCTCTAACAAGGAGCTTGTTGCCGCTCACGGCGCCGAGCTTTTAGCTATTGCCAAAGAGGAAAACGTAAACTTTATGTTTGAGGCGAGCGTCGGCGGCGGCATTCCGATCATCCGCCCGATGAACCAGTGCCTTGTAGCTAACAACGTAAGCGAGGTAGCGGGCATTCTCAACGGCACTACCAACTTCATTTTGACAAAGATGATCGAGGAAGGCATGCAGTTTGAGGACGCGCTTAAGCTCGCTCAGGACTTGGGCTTTGCGGAGCGCAACCCTGCCGCTGACATCGAAGGCCACGACGCGTGCCGCAAGATATGCATTTTAGCGTCACTCGCGTACGGCAAGCACGTTTATCCCGAGAGCGTTCACACCGAGGGCATCACAAAAATCACCCTCGACGACGTAAATCTCGCTGAAGCGTTCGGCTATGTTATCAAGCTTATCGGCAAGGTCAAAAAGCTTGAGGGCGGCAAAATCGACATCATCACAGCTCCCATGCTGGTACCTTTCAAAAGCCAGCTTTCCAATATTGACAACGAGTTCAACGGCATTATGGTGCGCGGCGACTGCACCGGCGACGTAGTGTTCTACGGCAAAGGCGCCGGCAAGCTGCCCACCGCGAGCGCTGTTGTTGCCGATATCGTTGACTGCTGCAAGCACCTTAAGGCAAGACGCTTCCTGTTCTGGGCTGACGGCGACGGCAAAAACATCATCGACTACCGCGAGTCCGTTTCCGCAATGTTCGTAAGAGTTACGGGCGACGGCGCGCTTGATAAGGCAGAGAGCGTGTTCGGCGAAGTAAACAGCGTTGCCGACGGCGATATGACGGCGCTCATCACTTCCGAAATGCCCTACGGCGTTTTTGAGGAAAAATGCGGGGCGCTTGAAGCTGACGGGGTTAAGGTACTCTCCGCTATCCGCGTAGGCGACATTTAATAGTTTTAGTTTGCAAATCCAAATACATATAAAGGGGTAAAAGCACATGAGTTTGATTGTACAGAAATTCGGCGGCACTTCGGTGCGCGACGCCGAGCGTGTCATGAACGTTGCGAAAATCGTTACCGACACCTTTGCAAAGGGCAACGACGTTGTAGTTGTTGTTTCGGCGCAGGGCGACACCACGGACGACCTTATCGCAAAGGCTGAGGAAATCAATCCCAACGCCTCCAGACGTGAAAAAGACATGCTTATGGCGGCAGGTGAACAGATTTCAATTGCGCTGCTTGCAATGGCGATTGAAAAGCTGGGCTATCACGCCACCTCGCTTCTTGGCTGGCAGGCAGGCTTCCAGACCTCCTCGGCTCACACAAGCGCAAGAATCAGAAGGGTTAATGCCGAGAGGATCCGTGAGGCGCTCGACAAGAAGAATATCGTTGTTGTAGCGGGCTTCCAGGGACTTTCACGCCACGGCGACATCACCACCCTGGGCAGAGGCGGCTCGGACACCAGCGCGGTTGCTATCGCGGCGGCAATGCACGCCGACCTTTGTCAGATCTACACCGACGTTGAGGGCGTTTATACAGCAGACCCGCGCAAGGTCGAAAACGCCAGAAAGCTTAAGGAGATCTCTTACGACGAAATGCTTGAGCTTGCCACACTCGGCGCTCAGGTACTTAACAACCGTTCGGTTGAAATGGCTAAGAAATATAACATCGAGCTTGAGGTGCTTTCAAGTCTTGCCAAGGCCTCGGGTACAATTGTAAAGGAGAAAACTAAAATGGAAAAAATGTTAATCAGCGGCGTTGCCAAGGATACAGACGTAGCAAGAATTTCGGTTATCGGCGTTCCCAACACTCCGGGTATCGCGTTTAAGATGTTCTCAAAGCTTTCCGCCAAGGACATCAACGTAGACATCATTCTCCAGTCCATCGGTCACGACGGCAAAAAGGACATCAGCTTTACCGTTGCCAAGTCAAGAGGCAAGGACGCTGTAGCGGCTCTTGAGGATTATATGGTAAGCCACGGCGCCAAGGAAGTTCTCTACGACGACGAGGTTGCCAAGATCTCTATCGTAGGCGCGGGCATGGAGAGCCACGCGGGCGTTGCCACCAAGATGTTTGAGGCTCTTTACGACGCTCAGATCAACATCCAGATGATCTCCACCAGCGAAATCAAGGTTTCCGTCCTTATCGACATCAACGACGCCGACAAGGCAGTTAAGGCTATCCACTCAAAGTTCTTTGATTAATAATCAGATAAACGCATAAAAGGGCACGGCTTCGGTCGTGCCCTTTTTTAGAGTGAAGTGTTAAGAATCAAGAGTGAAGTGAATGGTCGCTTCGTTCCGAATTTATAGTTACGCGGATAAAATACAAATGCGGTCGGGCAAAATACGTTTTTTTACAAAACAATCTATCTGCCCGACCAAAATTCCGCATTCCGAATTCCGCATTCCGAATTGAACTCTAAACTCCTAACTCTCAGCTCTCAACAAGCCTTATCGCCACGGCGGTGATGTCGTCGTCGCGGGTTTGGGCGCGGCGGCGTATCGCCTCCTGCACCACTGCCTGAGCCAAATCCTGAGCGCTGCCCTCGTTCCATGAGCGTATCAGCCTTTCAAGCCATTTTTCGTCGCCTGTAATTACTCCGTCCGACACCATAACTATCATATCTCCCGCACCGAGCTTGATCGTATCAGTTGAAAATTTGATGTTATTCAATATTCCCGCAGGCAGCGACGGCATTTCACGCGTCAGAAGCCTGCCGCCCTTTTTTATATACGTCAGCGGAGCGCCCGCCTTTTTAAGCGTTACTCCGCCAGTGAACAGGTCTACGCCTGCCAAGTCCACAGTTGAGAGCGATTCGTCGCCGCTTTTTATCATCAGCGCGGAATTGGCGATTTGAAGCGAGCTGTCGGGCGAAAGTCCCGACCTAAGCAGCCTGCCCATAACCGACACCGCCATGTTGCCGTCGACCGCGGCTCTGCCGCCCGTTCCCATTCCGTCACAGACGAGCGCGTAGGTGCTGCCCATTCCGTCGCTGAAATAGTCAATACAGTCGCCGCACAGCTTGCCGCCGTCGGCTATATGCTGGTCGGTTCCGATCTCAACATCATAGAGCGGCATTTCACACATCGCGGCGCGCACTCTGCCGCCCTCGCAGCTTAACGCAGGCAAATCGAACCGCCGTCCGCAGCATTTACTGACCTCGCGCGCAAGAGCGCCCTTTGAGATTTTTTTGTCGGGGCGCTGAGAAAGCTCCAGCTCGACCGTCATTCTGCCGCTGCCGTTTCTCAAACAAACGCAATCAGCCACGGCGTAGCCTAAAGCGCTGAGGGAAGATATTATCCTCTCGGCACTGTCCTCGTCCGAGACGCCCGTTGAGCCGAACTCCTTTGACAGGTCGCGCAGAATATCGCTCACGCCCGCAAACTGCCCTGCCACAACGCCCCTGAGCTCGGCGACACGGCTCTGAGCCTCCCTTGCCGCAATCAGGTGGCGGTAGTTTTTGTTCATGTGCTCGGCTATCTCGCCCTTTTTGCAGCAGTTTTTTACAAAGGCTTCCTCAACATCATTTTCGCTGAGGCTGCCGTTTTCCGCAAGAATCTCCTCAAGGCGGCGGAAGTCGTCGCGCGTTACGCCGCCCTTGTGCTCGTAGCAGTACATTTTCAGCCCGCAGCCCGAGCATACGTCGCGCGCCACGTTCCCGCACACCTGCTCAAATGAGGGCGAGTACATTTCACCCAGCTTTTCCGACACCGCTTTAACGTCGTTTTTTACGTTGGCTATCGCCTTTGAGGTAAAGTCGAGCCGCATTACAACGTTGCGCCGCAGGCTCTCGCCCAAAGAATTGTTCCTCTCGCTGCCGAAAAGCGGCGACACCACATTGCCGACTTCCTTTGGAAGCAGCATGAAAATAACGGAGCCCATAAGGCTTTCGACAAGCACTGAGGGCAGCATGTTTTCACGCCCGAAGGCAAGGCTCATAAGCGAATTTGACATAAAAAAGCTCGCCGCGCAGCCGAGCCTTCCCAATGGCGCAAACACTCCCGACATAAGCCCTCCGAAAGCGAATCCGCCGCAGATATAGCCCAAGCCCGTATCGGCAAGGCTGAAAACCGCGCCCGTAGCGGCTCCGCTGACGGCTCCGCCCGCGACTCCGCCGTAACGCGCGCAGAGCAGAATGACCGCGACGGCTATTACATGCCCTGCCGACACGCCCTCGACCGTCAGATCGCCCAGCGAGAGCATAAGAACACAGCCCGTAAGCACAACGCCCGCGCTCTCCTGACGCGTAAAGGACGAAATGCTCCTGCGCCGCGAGCTGATGCGCACGGTCATAGCCATAAAGTACGCCGCCGCGCCCGCAAGCGCCGCCTCTATTACGCAGTCGGTGATTGAGGACAGAGTGCTCATATTGCCGAACACAAGCGCTATCCCCGTAGACAGCACGGTTCCGAACGCCGTAAGCGGCGCGAACAGCCTGCTCTCCCTGATGAAGTCAAGCTCGCTGAACAGCCAGCGCAGCGCCCCTATCGCCACAACCACCGCGACATATCTGAAGCTGCCCGAGGGAGTGAGCACCGCGTAGCCGAGAGCCGTGCCCGCAAGCGAGGACGCCAGCCTGTTTTTTGGCACCGCCGCCGCGTAAGACGCCCCGAACGGAGCTAAATTCCCCATTACAGCGCCGTGCGACACCAAAAATCCAAGCAATCCGTAAATGACATTTGCCCCCGCGTTTCTGACAAAACTTTTTTCTTCCGCACGCCGAACGCGCGCCGTTTTTACGCTCTCCATAGTTTAAACTTCCTTTGCTTTTGATAAAACTATTGTATAATGAAGCTCGCAATCGTTTTGTCACACCGTGGCAGGTTGATTTTATATTCTTTTGTAGAAAATTACTGTTAAGCACTTGTATCTTTTCCGCTTTTGGACTATAATGTAATTATCAAGCTGAAAGGAATAATTATATGATTATAATGTCGGTTGACTTGGGAAAAGCCAGAACAGGGCTTGCGCTCAGCGATAAAACGGAGTTCTTGGCGTCGCCGTACAAGGTGATTTTTGAAAAATCGCCCAATAAGCTGCCCGATAAAGTCGCTCAGGCGGCAAAAGAGGCAAATGCTGAGCTTATTGTGGTGGGCTTGCCGAAAAACATGGACGGAACCGAAGGCGAAAGCGCCCAAAACGCGCGCGCCTTTGCCGAAAAGCTGAAGGAGCTGACGGGACTTCCCGTTGAAATGCAGGACGAGCGCGGCACGACCGTGACGGCTCATCATTTTTTAAACGATACCAACACCCGCGGCAAAAAAAGAAAAACCGTGGTCGACGAGGTCGCCGCCACGATCATTTTGCAGGATTATCTTGACAAAGCAACTTGAAGTTGCACACAGCGCGCCTTTGGAGAAATCGGTTTATTGGAAAGCCCGGCATAACGGCGCGTCAAATCTCGCGGGTTAACAAGGTTTTTGTATTATAACTGTCTGATTCGCGTCGTGCCTGTCGACTCAGTCGACGCCTCCTTTTATAATAGAGCCTTTAGGCGTGCAATGCACGCCCTACAACTCAAACTACAAGCCTTGCTGACAATATAATTCCGAATTCCGCATTGGTCTAAAGCTTCGCTGTGAAATTGAGCCTTCCGTCCTTATACTCAAAGCCGTAACCGGCCTTGTGCAGATCGAGAATCGACTTTACAATAGACAGTCCCAAGCCGTTGCCTTTAGTGGTGCGGCTTTTATCTTTTCTTACATAAGGCTGCCAGATTTCCTTTATGTCGCTTTTTGAAAGCGGCTCGGCTTCGTTTGAAACGGTAAACGTTGTGCCGTTAAGCCCGACTTTTACTACCGTATCGGGCAGAGCGTACTTGACCGCGTTGTCGATAAGGTTTTGCAGCGCGGTTTTCAAAAGCTCTCTGTCAGCCTCGACAATATTCCTGCCGCTGTGAACAAACTCAAGCTTTTTACCGTATGGAAGCGCGGTGTAGTTTTTCAGGATAGACTTAGTCAGCTCAAGCAAATCGAGCTCAGTTTTATTGAGCTTCATTTGGTAGGAATCGAGCTTGCTGTAGCTGAGCATCCTGTGAACAAGCCCGTTGACCTCGTCGGTCTGCTCGATGATTTTGTCGATATATTCGCCGCGTTCGTCGGCGTCAATATCCTCCTTTAGGGTGTACGCGTAGCCGCTTATGACAAACAGCGGCGTTTTTATATCGTGCGCGAGCGCGTTTGTCAGGTCGAGCCGCTTCTGCTCCTGAATGATCTGCGCCTTGACCGTCCTCCAGATCATCACGCACAAAATCAGCGCGATAGTCAGGAAGAACACGAAGATAACCGCCGCTCCGAGCGCCAGATCCCGTTTGCAGTTGTCAAACAGATTGACCTCTTTAGCGTACTGAAACACTATGTTCTCGCTGCCGTCCGCGTATTCCGTGCCGTTAAAGCTAAGGTAATCCTGCGCGTAAAAAATATAGTTAAGCCCGCCGGAATGGATCATATCGACGTTAGCCTTGCGTTCCTGCTTGGTAAGCTGACCGATAATGTCCCTGTTGTATTCTTTGTTTAGCAGAAAGCCCTTTGGAATAGTGTTGCGGCTTATCTCGCTGCTTGAGTAAACATCGCTCTCTTTCCCGGGAGTGCAGTTAAGCTTATATGTCGCCACATTTCCGTCGATGACAAACCGTGTGTCGCTTCCGTCGACCAAAACTATTTTAAGCTCAACAGGCTTAATAATAACGCCGAGCCCAAGCTTTGTACATATCAGCTCGTAGTAATTTCCGCCGCCCGGATCGGTATTAAGATACTTTTCAATTTCGGCGAACTGGTTGTCGCTTAGCGAGCCGCGCAAAGCATCATAGTAAAGAAGTCCGACAAAGCTGTAGTTGCCGCCCGATTCATCTTTGACGCGAAACGGCACCGCAACGCTGCCTGCCGTATCTGCGATCACCGCGTCGGTTCTGTCGTCGGTAAACACAGCCTGGGTATCGAAGGCATTGTCGCCGCTCTCTTTATAAGTGAAATCTTTTTGGTCGCTCAAAACACTCGAAAAAGCCTCAAGACTGCCGTTTCCCACCGTAAGAATCTGCTTTGACACCGACAGTTCGGCAAGCTCGCTGTTTTGTATATTTACCTTTTCAACGCTGAGCCGCACTCCGCAGAACACCAATGACACCATCAGCCAAACCGCGGACAGTATTATTATTATCCGCAAAAAGAGCTTGTTGCGCTCATGCTTTAACCGTTTTTCCATTTCTACTCACATTTTCAGAAAAAATACCCCCTGTGTATCCACTTATGAATCCACAGGGGATTTTGCTATTATTCAATAATAGAATTATTTAACTCTGTCAGCGGGAACCGCGATATAACAGCCCAGTCCGCTGTCTTCAAGGGTAACAACGCCTGTGATGGTAATAGTGGCGTCGTCTGCGGGATAAGCGTCAATGCTGTCGGCACCGTCGATCTTATAGGTGGTGCCGATTTTGCTGCTCGCGCCGTCGCTGATCGAAATTGTAGCCTTTGCGCCGAAGTTGGAGCGGCTGTTGATACCGGTGATCTTTACTACCTCGCCCTGGTGGCCGTTTGTCTGCATTTCGGAAGCATAGGTCTTAAGAGCGTCATAGTCGCCCTCGCCGAAGGTAGCGGTGGGGTTGTCGTAGTCAGCGTCAGCCGATTTGCTTGAATCGTCAGCCTTTGAAGCCGCGCTGCTGTCAGCCGCCTTGCTGCTTTCCTCGGTCTTGCTCGATGACGAGCCGCAAGCCGCGAATACGGATGCCGAAAGCGCCAGTGCCATTGTAACAGCTATGATTTTAAAAAACTTTTTCATATAAATGCCCTTTCATTATTTATAATTCTGGATTTGGATAAGGATCTCGCTCTTGTCCTCAAGAGTAGCCGCAGACTTGCCCGCCGCCAAATCGGATACGTTTTTGTCGAATACCTCTTTTGTAACGTCCTCGCCGTCCCAGGTGTATTCGGGCTGAGGAAGCTGCTCGTTTTCGTTAGCGGTGCCCTCGGTATACATAACAACATTGCCGTCGGAAAGCGTGTAACCGCAAACATTGCGCGCGCCCATGCTGCCGTAATCGGTCATAAATTCGCCTTTGCCCTCGGCATAGGCAAAGTTGGTTTCAAGCTCCTCGTAAGCAAGTTCGCCTCCGCTTATATAGAACAGCGTGCCGCCCTCTGCCTGAGTTAAATGATCGACAAATAGCTCGGGAATGTCGTCGCCGTCAAGCTTGATAAGCGAGTAGCGGTAATCGTTGAGCATGTCGCTCTCGTTGAGCCTGTCGGTGTACAGCTTCTTCCAGTCCACACTTTCAACCTGGCTTGAAGTGTCGTCAGCCTTGCTGCTCTCGGTCTTGCTTTCGGTTTTACTCTCGGTCTTGCTCTCGGTCTTGCTGCTCTCGGTCTTAGACGACGAGCCCGAATCTGTCTTTGAAACCTTGCCGCCGTTGCAGGCGCCGAAAGTTCCGGCAAGCATTAAAAGCGACATCAAAACAGCAGATACTTTTGCAAATTTTTTCATACTTTTCTCCTATTGTTACAAGGCGCAAACCCCAAAAGTCTGCGCCTTGTTTTAGTATTATTATTACGCCCAGTTGAGGGTGTCGCTGTAAACGTTGATGTAGTCCTGAGCCGAACGCTCCCAGCTGTTGTCGCTCATCATAGCGCGCCACATAAGCTGGTGCCAGCCCTGGTCGTCCTGAATGCCCCACAGAGCGCGGCGTACAGCGTGCTGCATGTCGGCAGTGTAGTAGTTTTTGAAGGTGAAGCCGTTGCCGTAGTTGTCGGCTGAATCAAATACGGAGTCCTTAAGGCCGCCAACCTCGCGTACTACAGGGATAGTGCCGTAGCGGAGAGCGATCATCTGAGCAAGGCCGCAGGGCTCCTGAGCAGAAGGCATAAGGAAGATATCCGCGCCGGAGTAAATCTTTCTTGCAAGCTCGGGAACGAAGCCGTGGCAGAAGATAAGTCTGCCCGGATACTTAGCCTGCATGTAGTTGAAGTAATCCTCATATTCCTTGTCGCCGGAGCCGAGGATAACAAACTGCATGTTTTCGGTGTTCATAAGCTCCTCAAGTCCCATGCGCACAAGGTCAAGACCTTTGTGTGATACAAGGCGGGTAACCATTGCGACAAGCGGAATGCTCCAGTTGACTTCCAGAGTAAGTCTTTCCTGAAGTCTGCGCTTGCACTCGCCCTTGCCGCTCATATCCTCTTTGGTGTAGTTGCAGTAGATCTGATAGTCGGTAGCGGGGTCGTAGCTTGCAAGGTCGATGCCGTTCTTGATGCCGCAGAGCTTGTAGTGACGGAGGTTGAGCTCGTCGTGCAGGCCCCAGCTGTACCACGGATCCTTGATCTCGGCAGCGTAGCTGGGAGATACGGTGGAAACGCGGGTAGAGGTCTCGATAGCGCCCTTCATCATGTTGAGC
>ONMK01000140.1 GCA_900318905.1 uncultured Eubacteriales bacterium
AATATCAAAGGAGGATTAATATGTTTTGCGAAAAATGCGGATACCAGATCCAAGGTTTCTCAAAGTTTTGCCCGAAGTGCGGAGCTTCGCTTGCCGATCAGGGATTTACCCAACCGGCTCAGGGACAAAACACCGGCAATAATAATTTTGTCAACAATACCGCGCCGGCTAATAACAATTACAATCCTGCTCAGGATCCGTATTCTTACAGGTATCAGCCTCAGCAGCAAAATTTCAGACCGCAAGCTGCTGCAAAGCCGCTGTCTCCGCCGGTAAAGACCAAGCCGGTTCAGCGGGTATTTTCGATTATTTTAAGCATACTGATTTTCTCCATAACTACAAGTATTGCATTTATTGTGATTTCAAGGGCGACTTTCAGCTCTAAAAGCGTCAAAGACGCTTCAAAATCCGGTCAGATCAGCGATATTACAATTACCGAAAACGGTAAAGAAAAGAAGCTCGCCGAGTATCTCCTCGGCAACATCAACAAGGACGTTGTCAGAGATTACAAGATCGACGAGGAAAAAATCAAGACCATCCTCAACAGCTCGGAAGTAAAGTCGATAATTACCGATCTGACTGTTGACTACACTCAGCTTTTTGTATACGGTAAGGATTCCGCATACCTCAACGAAGACTCTATAATGAAAGATATACAGTCTGTTGATCAAGTTGTATATAAAAATACAGGCTATCGCTTCTCGTCAAAGGATTACAGCGATATTCGCAAGGATTTGCAGAACGGAGGAAAGTATTCCTTCCTCACCGAGTCAGGTCTTAAAAACGACGTTTTCAAGGGCGCTGACCCCAAGGTGTTCTCACTGCTTTTCTCAATTCCGCTTCTCATTATTCTGATCATAATTGACCTCGGATTGATTTTTGTAATATTCTTAATCAACAAGTGGAAATTAAAGCTTCCGTTTACCGTTCTCGGTATTTCGTTTATGGCTTTCGGTTTCATTACTCTCTGTTATTCGCTTGTAGCGTTCATTTTGTCATCCGTTTTCAACATTTATATCGTCAGCGGACTCATCACTTCCGCAGCGGTAGGAAACCTTATTTTCGGATTGGTTTTCCTCGCCTTGGGCGTTGTGATGTTCATCCTTTCAATAAAGTTCAGAAAACGCGACAATTTAGCGTTAAAGCAGTTTAAAGAACAGCAGGGTGCATAAATTATTCAAAAAGGCAGGCGCCAATGACGGTGCCTGCCTTAATCGTATCCATATTAATTTTTCAAAGCCTGAATAGGAGCGGGTATCCGTCCGCCTCTGTTGATAAACACCTCGGGAGAACCTGCTCTTACGGGCATTACGGGACCTGAGCCGAGAAGTCCGCCGAACTCGAGCACGTCGCCCGCTTTTCTTCCCACAGCGGGGATCAGCCTAACCGCAGTGGTTTTTGAGTTGACCATACCGATAGCCGCTTCGTCGGCGATTATTGCAGAAATAGTTTCTGCGGTGATGTCGCCGGGCACAACGATCATATCCAGTCCGACCGAGCAAACTGCGGTCATACTTTCGAGCTTGGTAATATCAAGATGACCGCTCTGTGCCGCCGCGATCATACCCGCGTCCTCGGAAACGGGAATAAACGCGCCGCTCAGTCCGCCTACGTGGCTGGAGGCCATAACTCCGCCCTTTTTAACGGCGTCGTTCAAAAGCGCAAGAGCCGCTGTGGTGCCGTGGCAGCCGCACTTCTCCAAACCCATCTCCTCAAGGATGTAAGCCACGCTGTCGCCGACTGCGGGAGTGGGAGCGAGGGAGAGGTCAACGATTCCGAAGGGAACGCACAGACGTTTGCTGGCTTCCTTTGCAACGAGCTGTCCCATTCTTGTGATCTTGAAAGCGGTTTTCTTGACCATATCGGCAATTTCGGTAATGTCCTTGCCGGCGCCGTCCTTGGCAAGAGCCGCTCTTACGACTCCGGGGCCCGAAACTCCTACGTTGATCACGGTATCAGCCTCGCCGACACCGTGGAAAGCGCCCGCCATAAAGGGATTGTCCTCGGGAGCGTTGCAGAACACAACGAGCTTCGCCGCGCCGATGCAGTTCCTGTCAGCGGTTATTTCGGCGGTCGTCTTGACGACCTTGCCCATCTTTTTTACTGCGTCCATATTGATGCCCGCCTTGGTGGAGCCGATGTTGACCGACGAGCAGACAAAATCAGTTTCGCTGAGCGCCTGCGGGATGCTCTCGATAAGGGCGTAATCGCCGCTTGCGAAGCCCTTCTGAACGAGAGCGGAGTAGCCGCCGATAAAGTTGACTCCTAGCTCCTTTGCCGCCTTGTCGAGCGCGTAAGCGAATTTTAC
>ONMK01000118.1 GCA_900318905.1 uncultured Eubacteriales bacterium
GCCGGTCGCGTGACGCGACGGACAGTACGCGCAAGCGTGACGCTTGACCCAATTCGCGAATCAAACGTATGCAATTAACAAACCTTCCGTTCCCGCGAGTTCAGTTGCGCCGTTACAGAAACGTATCTGTTATATCATGCTCTCCAAAGACGGTCGGCTGAGCCGACAGACATGACGCGAATCAGACGTTTGCAATAAACAAAGCTTATGTTCCCGCGAGATATGATGCGCCGTTGCAGAAACGTTTATATTATTACAAGTTTTCCAAAGGCGCGCCGGATGCAACGTCACGTTGCCGAAAAGTGCAAAAAATTGACCGTTTACCGATTTTTTGTGACAAACGAAAAATTATGTGATACAATACAGACAATGGAGGTGCGAAAATGAGATTCAACCTTAAAATCAACCCCAAAGAGGAGGAATATCTGGAAACCTCGGTTCACGCTGAGGGCGAATTCACAAAGCGCGTCAAAGAGCTTGTGAGCGAATACAACGGCGAGGGTAAAATACTTGCCTACACCGAGGACGACGTTAAGCTTTTAAGCCCGTCCGAGATCGAATGCTTTGCGGTAACCGACGGAAAAACCGAAGCCGTCACGCTCAGCGGAGAGCGCTTCAGAGTAAAGCGGAGGCTTTACGAGCTTGAACAGACGCTGCCCTCCGACTTTATAAAAATCAACAAAAGCTGCATAGCAAACAAAAACAGAGTTGAAAGGTTTTCGGCGGCGTTTTCGGGCGCGGTCGACGTAATATTCAAAAGCGGCCATACCGACTATGTGTCGCGCCGCTGCTTTGCACAGATAAAAAAGGAGCTGAAATCAAAATGAAAGAGTTTGTAAAAGTGTTCTTAAAAAGAGGCTTTATGTTCTGCGGAAGCGGTCCGCTGATCGTGGCGATAATTTATATCTCCCTGTCGGCAAGCGGAACCGTTGAAACCTTAGGAGTCAACCGGGTTATCACCGAAATCTTAAGCTCGCTTCTGCTGGCGTTTATCGCGGCGGGGATATCGGCTGTATATACAGTGGAAAAGCTGCCGTACTCAACCGCGGGGCTTATCCAGGGCTCGGTGCTGTTTGCCGACTACCTGATAATCTACCTGCTCAACGGCTGGATCCCCTTTAAATGGCAGGCGATCGCATTGTTCACGGCAATTTTCCTCGCTGTTTTCCTTACCATATGCTTAGTAATCTATCTGTCCGTCAGGGCTAAAATCAAAAAGCTCAACGAGCAGATCCAATAAACGAGAGGTACGAAATGAACGCTATTGAAACCCAAAATCTGACAAAACGCTACAAAGAAAAAACCGCCGTCAACAACCTTAACCTGACCGTCCGCGAGGGCGAGCTCTACGGGCTTTTGGGCGTAAACGGCGCGGGAAAATCAACCACTATCAAAATGCTGTCAACGCTGACTCAGCCCACAAGCGGCGACGCGCAAATCTTAGGCAGCAGCATTATAAGCGACGCGGCAAAGGTGAAGGAGATAATCAACGTTTCGCCTCAGGAAACCGCCGTAGCCGCAAAGCTGAGCGTTCGTGAAAATTTAGAGTTTATCGCAAAAATCTACGGCTCGGACAAGCGCACAGCCAAAGCAAAGGCTCAGGAGATGATCGGGCGCTTTGATATGGAGGACGTGGCAAAGCAAAAGGCGGGCACGCTTTCGGGCGGCTGGCAGCGCAGGCTGAGCATAGCGATGGCGCTTATTTCGGAGCCCAGGGTCCTGTTCCTCGACGAGCCCACTCTCGGACTTGACGTTGTGGCGCGGCGCGAGCTGTGGCGCGTTATTGAGAAGCTAAAGGGCAAGGTGACTATAATACTCACCACCCATTATCTTGAAGAAGCCGAGGCGCTGTGCGACAGGATAGGCGTTATGGCAAAGGCAAAGCTGAAGGCAGAGGGAACCGCCGCCGAGTTAAAGGCGCTCGCGGGCATAGACGACTTTGAAGAGGCGTTCATTCGCATTACGGAGGAAACAAAATGAGAACAACAGCTTTTGCGTCAAGAAATACAAAGGAAATTTTACGCGACCCCGTCACACTGTTTTTCGGTCTGGGCTTTCCTCTGGTGCTTTTGGTGCTGCTTTCGGCAATAAATTCAAGCATTCCCGAGCAGGCGGATATGAAGCTTTTTCATATTGAAAGCCTGGGACCGGGTATCTCGGTATTCGGACTGAGCTTTCTGGCTCTGTTTTCGTCAATGCTTATCGCAAAGGACAGAGCCACAAGCTTTATGCTTCGCCTGTTCACCTCTCCGCTTAAGCCGAAGGACTTTATCCTCGGCTACACCCTGCCTCTTGTTCCGATGGCTATGGTACAGACGGCTGTTTGCTGCCTTGCCTCGGTATGCTACGGAATGAAGGCGAGCGTAAATCTGCTGATGGTTGTTATCGTCAACCTGCCTATAGCCGTTGTATTTATCGCTATCGGACTTATCTGCGGAACTCTGCTCAATGAAAAAGCGGTCGGCGGCATATGCGGCGCTTTGCTCACAAACCTTTCGGCATGGTTCTCGAACATCTGGTTCGACACCGAATTGGTGGGCGGCTGGTTCAAAGCGGTCGCTGACGCGCTCCCGTTCTCTCACGCGGTCAACGCCGCAAGAGCCGCGGCGGCAGGCAACTACGGCGAGATCTTCCCCGACCTCTGGTGGGTAATAGGATACGCGGTTGCGCTTTTAGCGGCGGCAATTTCAATATTCGCTGTTAAACTGAAAAAGAATTGATATTTATATGACAAAAGCCCCGCGTTTGCGGGGCTTTTCAGCGTTATTTTATATCAACGAGCAGACCAGATCGGTGTATTCCGAGGGGTTCTCGAGCGGCAGTCCCGCTATGAGAAGCGCCTGGCAGTACAGTACCTCGGCGTATTTTTTAGCCTTGTTGATGTCGGTCTGAATAAGAGCCTCCATTGTCTTTACGGCGTTGTGGCTCAGGTTGAGTTCGAGCACGCGCTGAGCCTTCATGCCCGAGTCGGGCTGGACCGAGTTGAAGTATTTTTCCATTTCAAAGGAGATACCGCCCTTCGCCGTGAGGCAGACGGGGTGAGAAACAAGCTTTTTTGAAGCTGTGACCTCGCTTACCTTGTCGCCAAGAGTTTCCTTAACAAAGGTCAGCAGCGCCGAGCTGTCCTTCTCGTCCTCGTCCTTCTTTTCGTCGTTCTCGATCCCGAGGTCGTCGTTTGTGGCGGAGCAGAAGCGCTTTTCCTTGTACATCATAAGGCTTTGCAGGGTGAACTCGTCAACGTCCTCGGTGCAGTAGAGGATCTCAAAGCCCTTTGAGCGCAGCAGCTCGGTCTGGGGCAGCGCGTCGATAGCGGCGGCGTTTTCGCCTGTAGCAAAGTAGATGAACTTTTGCTCCTCCTTCATGCGGTCAACGTATTCGGAGAGGGTGACAAGCTTCTTTTCGGTCGAGGAGTAGAACAGCAGCAGATCCTGCAGCTCGTCCTTATGCGTTCCGTAGTCGGAAACGACGCCGTATTTAAGCTGTCTGCCGAATGACTTGAAGAACTTTTCGTAGTTCTCGCGGTCAGAGCCGAGCATAGAGGTCAGCTCGCGCTGTATCTTCTTCTCGATATTCTGGGCGATCGTCAGCAGATGGCGGTCGTGCTGCAGCATTTCGCGCGAGATATTAAGCGACAGATCGGCGGTGTCGACAATGCCCTTTACAAAGCGGAAGTGCTCGGGAACAAGTTCCTCGCAGCAGTCGGTAATCAATACGCCGCTTGAGTAGAGCTGCAAGCCCTTTTTGTATTCCTTGGTATAGTA
>ONMK01000052.1 GCA_900318905.1 uncultured Eubacteriales bacterium
TATCCGTAAATCAAAGAGAAAAGACACCCTAGTGGGTGTCTTTCTTTTTGGAGCGGATGACGGGGCTCGAACCCGCTACCTCCACCTTGGCAAGGTGGCGCTCTACCAGATGAGCTACATCCGCATATTATTGGTGCCTCCGGACGGAATCGAACCATCGACACGGGGATTTTCAGTCCCCTGCTCTACCGACTGAGCTACAGAGGCAAATATGGCGACCCGGAACGGGCTCGAACCGTCGACCTCTAGCGTGACAGGCTAGCGTTCTAACCAACTGAACTACCGGGCCAAATGGTGGGAACTACAGGGCTCGAACCTGTGACCCTCTGCTTGTAAGGCAGATGCTCTCCCAGCTGAGCTAAGCTCCCAACTCATGCCTATGTCGCTTCAGCGTTTCGCCTTATCTCTCAGCGACTTGATTATAATACCATGTTACGCATAAAATGTCAAGAGGTTTTAAAAACTTTTTTAATTTTTTTATCCTCTTTGACACACATTCAATCAATAATGTTTGTTTACGCGTTTTTCTCGGCGATGATTTTTTCAAGGTCTGCCTTGGTGAAAATATACTTCTTATTGCAGAAATGGCAGTTGGCGACCGCCACGCCTTTTTCGTCAGCCATTGAGCGGATATCCTCGTCGCTCATGGTGCAGAAATACCTTTCAAGCTTTTCGCGCGAACAGGTGCATACATAATTCACGGGATATTCGTCGAGCACCTCAACCTCAAAGCCCTCGAGCGCGGTTTTGCATATGTCGAGAATGCTCATGCCCTTTGCGAGCATGGTTGTAACGGGCTCAAGCTTTTGCACGTTCTTTTCAAGCTGTTCGATTGTGTCCTCGCCCGCTCCCGGAAGAAGCTGGATAAGCAGACCGCCCGCAAGCAGCACCTCGCCGCTCTCCTTGTCGATAAGCACGCCCAGCGCGCACACCGTTGGTATCTGCTCGCTGACGGCAAAGTAATTTGTAATGTCCTCGGCTATTTCGCCGCTTACAAGCTCGGTCTGGCCAATATACGGGTCGCCCGAACCGTAGTCGCGCATAACACTTAAAGTGCCGTTTTTGCCAACCGCCTTGCCTACGTTTATTTTGCCGTTGGCGTAGTATTCCGTCGGACAGTCGCTGTCGCCCACATATCCGCGCACGTTGCCCTTGCTGTCAGATACCGCCACGACCGTGCCAAGCTCGCCGCCGCCCATTACGCGCAGGTTTATTATGGCGTCCTTCTGCTTTAGCATTGCGCCCATTATTGAGGCAGCGCACAAAAGCCTGCCCAGCGCGGCGGTGGCGCTGCGGCTGAGGTGATGGATCTTTTTTGCGGTAAACACTATGTCCGACGCGTCGATAGCCGACGCCATTACCGCGCCGTCGCTTGTTATGCAGCGTATGATTTTATCCATATTATCAATCCTTATTCTTTCTTTATTGCGGCGTAGATGACCCTCTGCTCGTCCTCACGCGGCGGCTCAAAGCTTAAATCGCCGCAGACCGACACAACCTCAAAGCCCGCCTTTTCAAGCATTGATCGAAGCTCGGCGTCGGTGTACGCGCGCTCCGAAAAGTCCTCGCCGCTGCGGTAATACGCGCCGTTTTCCTCCTCAAAAAAGTCGAGGGAGATATCCACTATGTCGTTTTCCCGCGGAAAGTTCTGCCAGACGCAGAAAACCCGCTCGCTCTCGGTCACAAACACATTGTCGGCAAGAACCTCGCGGTGCTTGTAAACCGTGTTGACGTCAAAAATGAACAGCCCGCCCGCGTTCATGTACCTTGAAACGCCGTCAAAGGTCTTTTGCACGTCCTTTTCGTCGGTCAGGTGGTTGATGCTGTCGAGCGTGCAAACGCAGGTGTCGGTTTTTTCAGGCAGCTCAAGCTCCTGCATATCCATGTTGACAAACAGGATATGAAAGCCCTCGCGCAGGCTCTTTTGCATTGCCTCGCTCAGCATTTCAATGCTGCCGTCGGCTCCGAACACGTCGACTCCGCTCTTTTTCAGTTCGAGCGTCAGGCTGCCCGTGCCGCAGGCAAGGTCAAGCGTTCTGCCCATATTATGCCCTAAGCGCTCGGCTGTCTGAAGAATATAGCGGCAGCGCTCGGGATAGCGCGCGTCCTCCATCAGCTCGTCATAATATTCTGCAAAAGAATTATAGCTTTCCATTTTTCTCGGCGATCTTATCAAGAGCCAGCGTGTAGCCGTAGGTGTCGTTGTCAAAAAGCGCGCGCTTTACGCGGCTTATGGTAGCGGTTGAAGCGCCTGTTTCCTTTACGATTTCGGTGTACACCTTTTTTTCGGTCAGCATTTTGGCAACAACAAGGCGCTGCGACATCGCCTTCAGCTCGGAGCTTGTACACAGATCCTCAAAAAAGCGGTAGCAGTCCTCTTTAGTTTCGAGCGACAGAATAGCGTCAAACAAAAAGTCGGTGGTCGGGTTTTTAAGTTTGGAATTCAAAAGAATCCCTCCTCACGTTGATTTCATACATTAAAATTTTACCATATAAAAGCGGAAAAGTAAATGGGTTTTTAATTTTTTATTACAAAAAGGCTGCCGTCTGATTTTTCAATCAGCGGCAGCCCTTAGTGTTAGTTTGATAAATCGCAGCCGGCTTATTCCTCTTCAGCCTTAGCCGCTTCGATTACCTTCTGGGCAACGTTTGCGGGGCAATCCTCGTAGCGGACGAAGGTGAACTCATACGAGCCGCGTCCCTGGGTTATCTGGCGGATGAAGGTGGCAAAGTCAGCCATCTCAGCCATGGGGACCTCAGCCTCAACGACCTGCATGCCCTTGCCTGCGGGGTTCATACCCATTACTCTGCCGCGGCGCTTGTTTACCTCGCCCATTACGTCGCCCATGTTGCCGTCGGGCACTGTAGCCTTAAGGCTGCCGATAGGCTCAAGCAAGGTGGGCATAGCGTTGGGGATACCATTCTTATACGCGAGCGAAGCCGCTGTTTTAAATGACATTTCGGAGGAGTCTACGGGGTGATAAGAACCGTCGTACAGAGTAGCCTTGATTCCTACCGTGGGATAGCCCGCGAGAACGCCCTTCTTGATAGCGTCGCGCAGACCTTTTTCAACAGCCGGGAAGAAGTTTTTGGGAACGGCGCCGCCTACAACGCGCTCCGCAAACTCGAGGCTGTCGGTATCAAACGGCTCAAACTCGATCCAAACGTCGCCGAACTGGCCGTGGCCGCCGGACTGCTTCTTGTAGCGTCCCTGAGCGCTTACCTTTTTGCGGATAGTCTCGCGGTAAGCGATCTTCGGCTTCTGGAGCTTAGCTTCGATGTTGTATTTGCTCTTAAGGCGCGAGATAACAACGTCGAGGTGCTGTTCGCCCTGACCTGAAATGATCATTTCGTGGGTTTCGTGGTTGCTTTCGAACTTGATTGTGGGATCCTCGTCGCTCAGCTTTGCAACAGCCTGAGCTACCTTGTCCTCGTCGCCCTTCTTTGCGGGATAAATAGCCATTGAATAGCTTGATACGGGATAGTCGATACCGTCGAGAATAACCTTTCTCAGCGGTGAGCAGAGGGTGTCGCCCGTCTTGGTGGCGGCGAGCTTGGGAATAGCGCCTATGTCGCCCGCTCCGATATAGTCGGCGTCAGCCTGCTTTTTACCTGTCATAGTCAGCACCTTGCTGATACGCTCGGGAGCGCCTGTACGCATGTTGATTACGGGAACGTCGGGAGCGATCTTGCCCGAAACTACCTTTACATATGAAAGTCTGCCGATAAACGGGTCGGCAACGGTCTTGAATACGATAGCGGCTGCCGCGCCGTTTACGTTCACGCTTACCTCTACGGGCTCGCCGTCAAGATCAACGCCGACTTCCTCAGCCTTAACAGCCGCCGAGGGAGCAAGCCAGGTAAGGCTGTTCAGGAACTGGTCGATAGCAAAGGTGCTCTGGGCGTCGCCGCAGAATACGGGGCAGATCGAGCCGTCCTTAACGCCCTGTGAAACGCCTGTAACGATCTCTTCGGGAGTGAACTCCTCTTCCATAAAGAACTTCTCCATCAGCTCCTCGCTGGTCTCGGCAACGGCTTCTCTGATCGCCTCTCTGAGTCCGTCGAGCCTGTTGCCCATGTCGGGAAGAGCAGTGGGCTTTACAGCGCCGTTTGCGCCGTACTCATATGCCTTATAATCAAACAGGTTTACGTATGTGTTTGCCTGACCGTCAACGATATAAGGAACAACAACAGGGCACACAGAGGGTCCGAAAGTGGACTTGAGGTTTTCAAATACGCGGTAGAAACGCGCGTCCTCATCGCAAAGACCGTTTACGAAGAATACCTTTGTAAGTCCTGCCTTATCGGCAGCTTCAACAGCCTTTTCGGTGCCGACGTTAACTCCGTCCTTGCCCGATACAACGATGACCGCTGTGTCGGCTGCGCGCATACCTTCGGCTACACCGCCGGCAAAGTCAAAAAGACCGGGGGTGTCGATGATATTGATTTTAGTTCCCTTCCACTCTATGGGCGCAACTGCTGTCATAATAGAAGTCTGGCGCTTGATTTCCTCGCTGTCAAAGTCGAGGGTAGTGTTGCCGTCCGCAACCTTTCCCAGCCTGTCGCTTGCCTTGGCAAGATAAAGCATAGACTCGGCTACCGAGGTCTTGCCGCAGCCGCTGTGACCGGCAAGCGCAATGTTATTGTTTCAAAGAAAAAACTCCCTTCAAATGATTTCAAACTTCTAATTGGATATTTAGAAAATCTATAAAATATCACCATAACAGTATATCATATTTGTACACAATTAACAATGCGTTTAAGAAAAAAACAAAAAATCCGCTCTTTGCACAACCAAAGGCGGAGTAATTTGTGCACTTTGCTTTTTTTATCGGATTTTTATATTTTACTGCACAAATTTTTATTGTCCTTTTTGTGCAAGTTTATGGCTGCTCATCGCCTAAAACAGATAACCCGTAATAAAGCGGTTCTCTTTGAGCACATCGGGAGAAAACGGAATAGCATTATCGTTATTGCAAAATCGGTTGAGCGAGGTAAGCGTGCCGCCGTCGTTAAAAACCGCGTAAAAATGTATTCCGTGCAAACGCTTATCGTTCCATGTGCATATGATAGCGCAATTGCAGCCGTTAAGGCGCTCTTTAAATTCGGCAAGATCGGAAATCCTTGCATATTCAACGCCGTTTGCGGAAAAATATCTTCCGAGCGAGCGCGGCTTTGTGCCGAACACTCCGAACAGCCACGGCATTCTTAGCTTTTCGGCAGAGCTGATGATTTCCGTCATTGCCCGAGGCTTCCCGAGGCGTTTCATAACGTTGAATACCGCAACTAAAGCGCAGCCGACGTCTTCAACTTTTTTGCCCAGCCTGCCGTATTTAAGAGCCGCCGCCTGTTTGTTGTCCTGGCGGTACAGATAATCGTTTATGGGCTTGTATGATTCTATATTAGAAATATTATGTTTCATAGCCTTATTTTTCATGCACTCTTTTTCCGCTAATATGTTCAATTTCAAGCTGCAGCAGCAACGCGCGTTTTATATCTTTACGGATCTCCTCATCGACTTCAACTTCCGAAGGATAGTATTTCAATCCGAGCCTGCGCAGTTTATCCGCCCTTTCGCGCTCATCATCAACAATTGTGACCTTTCCGAAAACAACAACGCTGTCAAAGAAAAATGACCAGCCGTCGTCTGAAAGCTCTCCCTGACTAAGCACGCAGAAAGAAGCCTTTGGGTTGCCGAGGACAGCGTCGACTTTATGCCCCTCGACCGCGCTGTGGAAAAACAGCTTGTTGTCGGCGTAAACGAAGTCGAGCGGTACTGTGTACGGATAGCCGCCGTCGCCCAGCACGGCTAAAACGCCTCTTGGCTCTGTTTGCAGGATTTCAGCGCACTTTTCCGCCGAAAGCCCCTGCTTAAACCGACGCATTTTTCTGAACATACAATCAACACATCCTTACTATTGTATAGAGTAATAATAACTCAAAAAAACAAAAAAGTAAACCCTGCAAGCGCGCCGGTCGCGTGACGCGACGAACAGTACGCGAATCCAACGTATGCATTTAACAAAACTTCCCGACCCGCGAGATTGGACACGCCGTTGCAGAAAGTTATTTGATATATCATGCCATCCAAAGGCGGATTTGGATGGAACGTCACGTTCCCGCGAGATCGGACACGCCGTTGCTGAAACGTAACTGTTATAACAAGTTTTCCAAAGGCGGCACCGGATGGAACGTCACGTTCCCGCGAGATCGGACACGCCGTTGCAGAAAGTTATTTGATATATCATGCTATCCAAAGGCGGATTTGGATGGAACGTCACGTTCCCGCTTGCTTTTTTGATGCAAATGATGTATAATACATAAAATTGACAAAACAAGGAGAATCTACATGCTGGAACTGAGAAACCTATCCTTTTCGGTTGATGACGGCGGTGTACAGAAGGAGATAATCCACGACCTGAGCATCACGATCGGCAACGGCAAATTTGTTGTAATTACAGGTCCCAACGGCAGCGGCAAATCAACTCTCGCCCGCCTGATCATGGGCATTGAAAAGCCCACCTCGGGCAAAATCTTCTTTGAGGGGCAGGACATCACCGATACGGGCATTACAGAGCGCGCCAAGCTGGGCGTAAGCTTTGCGTTTCAGCAGCCCGTGCGCTTTAAGGGTATCCGCGTTATCGACCTTTTAAGGCTTGCTTCGGGAAAGGAGATAAACATCACCGACGCGTGTAGTTACCTCTCGGAGGTAGGACTGTGCGCGCGCGACTATATAAACCGCGAGATCAACTCCTCGCTTTCGGGCGGCGAGCTTAAACGAATTGAAATAGCCACGCTCCTGGCGCGTCAGACAAGGCTCAGCGTATTTGACGAGCCCGAGGCGGGAATCGACCTTTGGAGCTTCCAGAACCTTATCCGCATTTTTGAGAACATGCGCAAAAACATCAAGGACAGCTCGATAGTTATCATCTCTCACCAGGAGCGGATTCTGAATATCGCCGACGAAATAGTGCTTTTGGTCGACGGAAAAATAAAAAAGACAGGCTCCGCGGCTGATATTCTGCCCGAGCTTATCGGAACTACCGCGGCGGTCGACGCCTGCGACAGGCTGAAATAAGGAGGCGGTTTTATGTTGGATTTGAACATTGACGATATCGGCAAGCAGCTCCTCGGAGAGATAGCCGGCATTCACGACACGCCCGAGGGCGCGTATAACTTCCGCGTCAACTCACAGCTCGCGGGCAGACACACCACCGATAATATCGACATAATGACAAAGGAAGGACTGCCGGGAATCGACATCTTCATAAAGCCCAACACCAAAGGCGAGAGCGTGCACATTCCCGTTGTCGTAAGCGCCTCGGGAATCAAGGAGACCGTGTACAACGACTTCTTCATAGGCGACAACTGCGACGTTGTAATTGTTGCGGGCTGCGGAATCGACAACTGCGGCGAGCACGACGCCCAACACGACGGAATACACCGCTTTTATGTTGGCAAAAATTCTAAAATCAGATACGTTGAAAAGCATTACGGCAGCGGCGACGGCAGCGGCAAGCGCATCCTCAACCCCGTCACCGAGGTTTACATGGAAGAAAACAGCACCATGGAAATGGAAATGGAGCAGATAAAGGGCGTTGACTCCACCGAGCGCTCCACCGTTGCCGAGCTGAAAGCGGGCGCAAAGCTTGTTGTAAAGGAGCGCCTTATGACTCACGGCGAGCAGTTTGCCAAGAGCGACTACAAGGTAACGCTCAACGGCGAGGACTCCACCGCCGACGTGGTATCGCGTTCGGTGGCGCGCGACAATTCCTCGCAGACCTTCAACGCCTGCGTTATCGGAAACGCGCCGTGCAGCGGTCACACCGAGTGCGACTCGATCATCATGGACAACGGCAAGATACTGGCTATTCCCTCGCTTGAGGCTAATAACGTGGACGCGATGCTGTTCCACGAGGCGGCTATCGGCAAAATAGCGGGCGACCAGCTTATTAAGCTGATGTCATTGGGACTTACCGAGGCCGAGGCTGAGGAGCAGATAATCAACGGCTTCTTAAGATAATTCGGAGTTCGGAATGCGGAATGCGGAGTTGAAATGTCCGCAACAATTGTTCTGTTATATAAACATTGCAAATCAAGAAACTCGAAATAATACCATAAAAAACGGGACGTGTCAAAAAACACGTCCCTGATTTTTTATTGTTTTTTCTGAAAGCGATAATTCCGCATTCCGCATTCCAAATTCTTAATTCTATATATTATCCCTTAACAGCACCTGCCGCAACACCCTTGATGATGTATTTCTGGCAAATGAGATAGAATACGATTACGGGAATGATCGAAAGCAGGATCAACGCCATTGTAGCGCCGAGGTCGACCTTGCCGTAGCTTCCCTTGAGATACTGGATATGGATGGGGATCGTGCGGTATTCGTTGATATCGAGCACCAGCTTCGGAAGAAGGTAGTCGTTCCAGATCCACATGATTTCCAGGATACCGACAGAGATCATGGTGGGCTTGAGCATGGGCAGTACGACCGTGAAGTATGTTCTCAGCGGGCCGCAGCCGTCGATGGAAGCCGCTTCTTCAATTTCTATCGGTATGGATTTGACGAATCCGACGAACATAAATATCGCAAGTCCGGCGCCGAATCCCAGATATACTATCGGAATTGTCCAAGGTGTGTTGAACTTTAAGCTGTCAGCAGTCTTGGAAAGCGTGAACATTACCATCTGGAAGGGAACTACCATTGAGAATACGCAAAGGAAGTAGAACGCCTTGCAGAATACCGAGTTTACTCTTGCGATATACCATGCGGCCATAGAAGTGAACAGCAGGATAAGGAAGGTAGAAACAACGGTGATCAAAACGCTGTAGATAACGCTTTTGTAGAACGGATACTCGCCGAAGGTCATGCCCTTGGTGAAGTTGTCGAAACCTACCCACATTTCGCCCGTAGGCAGCGCGAAGGTATCGGTTTTTACATAAGTGTTTGCCTTAAATGAGTTGATAACTACAGAGAGCACGGGCAGCACATAAATGATGCATATGCACGCGAGGACAACCGAAAGTGTGGTTTTTCTTCTTTTTTCCGCAGCTAATGATTTCTGCTTGCTTCTGGTCATTACTGCTGCACCTCCCTCTTTCTTGTAATTCCGAGCTGAACCAGTCCGATCGAGGCAACAAGGATAAAGAACATTACCGCCTTAGCCTGTGCCATTCCGTGCGCGCTTGAGTTCGAGCCGTAGAACGTATTGTAGATATTGAGCGCCAGCATCTCGGTTTTATGGAACGGCTGACCGCCCGTCAGCGCGAGGTTCTGGTCAAACAGTTTGAATCCGTTTGTAAGGCTTAGGAACGTACAGATCGTGATTGACGGCATAACGTTGGGTATGATAACCCTGAACAGCGTCTGAGTCTTTGTAGCGCCGTCGATTTTAGCAGCCTCAAGCATATCTTCGGGCACCGCCTGCAATCCGGCGATGTAAATGATCATCATATAACCGATTTGCTGCCAGCACATCAGGATTATGAGTCCCCAGAAGCCCCAGGTTGGATCTCGCACGATGGATTTTCCGAAATTGGACAGGATTCCCTCAAAAATCATGTTCCAGATATAACCCAAAACGATACCGCCGATAAGGTTCGGCATGAAAAATACGGTTCTGAACAGGTTGCTGCCCTTGATCCCCTGAGTGAGAAGATAAGCGACAATGAACGCCAGCACGTTGATCAATACAAGGCTTACAACCGCAAACAGCGCGGTAAACCAGAACGCGCTGACAAACTTTGGATCGTCAAACGCCTTTGTGTAGTTTTTGAACAGGTTGTCAAAACCGAGGAATTTAGCGTCGGAGGTTGTTCGGAAGTTACAGAAGGAAAGGTAAATTCCCTGTGCAAAGGGCCATACAAAGCCGATTGCGAACGCCGCCGCCATAGGGCCCAAAAACAGCCAGCCCCATCTGCGAAGCGGATTTTTAAATATTTTTTTCATGTAAGTACTCCTGACTCCGAAAAAGGTTTATCGTGTATTAAATTTGGAGTTTGAAAAAGAGGCGGGCGAACCGGCACCCGCCTCTTAAATGTTAATTAAAAATTATTATTCTTAATTATCAGCCGTTAACTTCTTTGTACTGGTTTGCCCAGCCGTCAACGAACATTTCCTTAACAACGTCCCAGTTAGCGTCGCTCTGGTCAGCTGTGTAAGCGTTGAGTGCGGAAACGAGGTCAGCACGGTAAGCGTCTACGTTGGGCTGATAGTTGGTAGCCCAATCCATTGTGTAGCAGCCCTTCTGGGTGTACTCGTCAGCATTCTTGAGGAAGCCGTTTGCGGATTCGTGAGCGTTCTTGTAAGGAAGGATACCGAGCTGCTCAACCATTGTCTTGGAAGCTTCAGCGTCAGATACGAGCCATACCATGAAGTCGATTGTAGCCTTCTGATCATCCTCGGAAGCCTTTGCGTTAACTGCCCAGCAGTTTTCTGTACCGCAGTTGAGGCCGGCTTTGTCTTCGCCCTCTACGCCGCAGTAATAAGGAATCATAACAGCGTTGGGAACTGTCTTGGAGATCTCGGCATAGTCCCATGAACCGGTGAAGAAGAATGTGCTCTTGCCGGAGGTGAACTGAGTCATAGGATCGTGTCCGCCTGTAGCCAGATCCTTAGCGTCGGTAGCGCTGTTGTTGATAGCGAGGTCAAACAGGTTCTTGTAGTTGGGCAGATAGTCGCCTGTGATGCTCTCGGGGCACTCGCTCCAAGTCTTGCCCGCAGCCTTCTCTTCATAGAAGTACTCAAGGTTAGCAAGGTGGCCTGTTACACGCCATGATGAGCTGTCGTCCATGTCGGTAGCTGAGAAAGCGTCGAATCCCAGATCCTTAGCCTTCTTGTGGATGTCCTCAGCAACGGTCTTGAGGCCGTTGAAGTCTTTGATTTCGTCCATTGTGTGGCCTGCAGCCTTAACGTTATCGGGGTTAACAACGATGCCGTAGCACTCGTAGCAGTAGCCGATGGAAACGAGCTTGCCGTCAGCGTCTTTGAGGTTGAAGTCTTCGGTCTTGAGCTCTTTTGCGATAGCTGTGTCGGTGAGGTCGAGAGCATACTCGTCCCAATCCTTAACGCCCTGCTGGTTGCCGATTACGAACAATGTAGGCGGATTGGACTTATCCATTTCAGCGGTAAGGGTCTCTCTGTATGTACCCGAAGCAGCGGTAACGACCTTAACGTCTACGCCCTTAGCTTCCTTGTACTTCTTAGCAAGGCCCTGGAGGGTCTCGTCGAGCTCGGGCTTGAAGTTCAGCCAGTAAACCGAACCCTTGCCACCGTCGGACTTTGACTCGGTGGAGCTGCTGTCAGCTTTGCTGCTGTCAGCCTTGCTGCTTGACGATGAGCCGCCGCAACCTGCCAGAGCAGAGCCTGCCATCAGAGCAGTCAGCAAGAAAGCCGCTGCTCTTTTGAGATGTGTCTTTTTCACGTTAATCACTCTTTCTTAAAATATTTATCCGTATTATCGCAGCGGACATCTGCGGGGAGATACACTCCTCTCCTTGTAAAATATAATATCATCAAAAGCAAAAAAAAGCAAGAGTATTTTTGGATATTTTGTCGAAGTTTTTTTGAAAAAAACCTGAATTTTTAGCTTTTGACCGACAGACTTTTTCCAAAAATACAATAAATCAGCCAAATTTGCCCAATGATAACCACAGCCGCCCAAATTACTACAATTTTGTAATCTTTCGGCGTGAGTAAAGCGTATTGAAAACAGCGCCCGTTTTATGGTATGATATGTGTATATAACATCATCGGAGGATACGATGGACGGATTCAAAAATACCTCTTTCGCCTTGTTTTTCCGCAAGTTTCCGAGGCTTTTCGCGGCGGGGCTAATTTTTTCGGCTTTTGCCGCGCTTTTTATGTCGCTGTCGGTTTTTGCGGGAACAGCAACGGGCTTTTCCAATTCAATAATATACTGTCTTGGGCTTATCCCCTCATGCTTTTTTCTGCCGGGGCTTATTGCCGTGGTGAGAAAATACCTTGTTGAAAAAAGCTTTGTGCCCGTTGTGAATACCTTTTTTACGGCGGTAAAGGAGAACTTCAGACAGTTTATTCCGCACGGCTTTGTGATTTATTTTGTTGTTTCGTGCTCGGCGTTCGCAATGATATACTACTCGATGGGCGCTAAAATGAACTACGCCTACAACGTGGTGCTTATTGCCTATGCCATGGTTGCGCTGGTGCTGATAACGGCGGTGTTCTACCTGCCGCTTATAACCGTAACCTACGAGCTGAGGCTGCGCGATATATACAAAAACTCGTTCATGCTGGTGTTGGGAGCGCTGCCGCGCAATCTTGCGGCGCTCGCCTACGCCGCCGCTTTGAGCTTTTCGGCGTTGTTTCTGTACCGCTCTGCCGGCGGAGCGGCAAGGTACACAGCGCTCGGGTTTATTGCCGCGCTGTATCCGCTGCTTTTGTGCTGCGGAGTTATCCCGCTGATTTCAAAGGGTATGACGGATAATCTGGGTGAAATAAAAAGCTCCGACCCCAAGCCCAAACCCGTAATAACCGAGGAAGAAAAAGAAACCGTTATCAACATGAACTCAAACGGCGACTATGTTTTTGTAAACGGTAAAATGATAAAAAATCCAAACAAGGAGGCAAATGATGAAAGAAGTATATGATTTTTTAAAGAGCGCGCGAACCTATTACCTCGCAACCGCAGAGGGCGATCAGCCGCGCGTACGCCCGTTCGGCACGGTCGATATCTTTGAGGGCAGGCTGTATATCCAGACAGGCAAGTCGAAGAGCGTTTCAAAGCAGCTTCAGGCTAACCCAAAGGCGGAGATATGCGCGTTTGACGGCGGCAGGTGGCTGCGCGTTTCGGGCACGCTTGTGCGCGATGACAGGATCGAGGCAAAGGCGCACATGCTCGACAATTATCCCGAACTCAAGGCGATGTACTCCGCCGACGACGACAACACCGAGGTGCTGTATTTCAAAGACGCCGCGGCGACCTTTTCCTCATTTACCGAAGCGCCGAGAACGGTAACATTTTAATTCGGGAACGTGACGTTCCATCCGGCGCGCCTTTTAAAAAATCGGTTTTTTGGAAAGCTCGGCATAACGGCGCATCCAACGAATAGGTATTAGTACAGGGTCGGGCAGAAAAATTGCGATAAGCACATTCTAACCGCTAACCACCAACCACCAACCGCTAACCGCTAAAAAATCCACCGGTGATTCCGGTGGATTTTATTATTCTTCCTTTAAAAACTCGCTGAGCTTTCTTTTCAGCAGCGCTATGGGCAGACCCACAACGTTGTAGTAATCGCCCTTTATCTGCTTTACAAGCAGAGCGCCTTTGCCCTGTATACCGTAAGCGCCCGCCTTGTCGTTGGGCTCGCCCGTGGCGATATAGGCGTTTATCTCATCATCCGTCAGCGGATAAAACTCAACCTCGGTAACCTGCGAGAACGATATCATCTCATCGCCCTTAAATACGGCGCAGCCCGTTATTACGCGGTGCGTTTTGCCCGAAAGCAGCTTTAGTATCTCAAACGCCGTCTTGTCGGTACCGGGCTTGCCTATCATCATATTATTGATAAAAACGCCCGTATCGCAGCCTATTACGATATCGCCGGGGTGATTTTTATGAACAGCCTCGGCCTTTTTTACCGCCAAATACTCCGGCATTTTGTCAAGCGGGATATTGCCGTCGAGCCTCTCGTCGATTTCGGCGGGCTCGATTTCAAAGCCGGGGCTGATAAGCCTCAGCAGTTCTTTTCTTCTTGGTGAGTTTGAAGCGAGTACAATCATTTTATCACGTCCTGTCGGTACTGTATCTATCATACAATTTTTCAGGTGATTTGTAAAGACGGTTTTGCAAACTGTGAGTTATACAGCTCATAATAAAAGCCCTTCTTTTTAAGCAGCTCGTCATGGCTTCCCTGCTCAACTATATTGCCGTCGCGCATAACAAGAATAACGTCGCTCTCCCTGATAGTTGACAGGCGGTGAGCCACAACAAAGCTTGTCCTGCCCTTCATCATCTTTGCAAACGCCTTCTGAACGCGGATCTCGGTCAGGGTATCTATAGACGAGGTCGCCTCGTCGAGTATGAGTATCTCGGGGTCGGTCAGCATGGCGCGCGCTATACACAAAAGCTGCTTCTGCCCCTGGCTGAGGTTTCCGCCGCCCTCGCTTATGACGGTGCTGTAGCCGTTTGGCATTCTTCTGATAAAGCTGTGGGCGTACGCCGCCTTAGCCGCCGCCGTAACCTGCTCGTCGGAGGCGCTTTCGTTCCCGTAGCGCAGGTTTTCCATGATAGTGCCGTTGAACAGCCAGCTGTCCTGAAGCACCATTCCGCAGCGCGAGCGCAGATCGTCGCGCTTCATTTCGCGTATATCCGTACCGTCGACCGTTATTCTGCCGCTGTTGACGTCGTAAAAGCGCATAAGCAGAAGCTTACGTCCTCGATATTCACCTCTCCCTTATGCCCCGGGGAAGGCGCAGAAGCGCTGTCGGGCGTTTCGTCCTCAGCCTCAAGCACCTCAAAAACGCGCCCCGCGGCGGCAATTCCCGTTTGCAGCTGGGTGAGCACGCCCGTAACCTCGTTAAATGGCTTGGTGTACTGGTTGGCGTAGGTCAAAAAGCACGACAATCCGCCCACGGTCAGCGTTCCCGAGAGAGCCGCAAGAGCGCCGATGATACCCACCGCCGCGTAAACAATGGCGTTTACAAGCCGCGTTGTCGGGTTAGCCAGAGCGCCCGCGTACTGCGCCTTGAAGCCCACGCCGTAAAGCTCGGTGTTGTATCGGTCAAAGTCCTCAAACGCCTGCTCCTCGTAGGAGAAAGCCTTTACAACGCGCTGATTGCCGACATATTCCTCAACATAGGACGATATCTCGCCCTGCAAAATTTGCTGCTCACGGAAGCGCTTTGAAGTGAGCTTGCCGATAAAGCCCGCCGCAAAAAGCGACAGCGGAGTAAGGAAGAACACAACGAGCGCTATCCTCCAGTCGATCATCAGCATGAACACAAGCGTTCCCGCAATAGTAACAACGCCCGAGAAAAGCTGTAAAAACATCTGGGTAAGTCCGTCGCCCACAGCGTCTACGTCGTTGATGACGCGGCTCATAAGGTCGCCGTGGCCGTGGGTGTCGATGTACGAAAGCGGAACCGAGTTCAGCTTGCGGAAAACCTCGCGGCGCAGGTCGCGCACGGTTCGGAAGCTTACCAGATTGACAAGATAATTCATAAGCCACTGGCAGACGGTAACGCCGCCTATGGCTATTCCGATGCAGCCCAAGATCCTCGCCACATCTTCAAAATCAACGCTGCCCTTGCCTATGATACGGTCTATGGCGTTGCCGACAAGAACCGGGATATACAGCGTGAGCGACACGCCGACAAGCGCTGAAAGCACCGCCAAAAGCAGAATAAAACGGTAGGGCTTAAGTCTTTTGAGCACCTTTTTTACGGAGGAATTTTTCATATTGCCGCCTCCGTTTCGCTCTGCTGTGAGAGGCATATCTCGCGGTAGGTCTCGCAGGTTTCAAAAAGCTCCCTGTGAGTGCCCTTGCCCGCAAGCTCGCCGTCGCCCATTACAAGGATGAGATCGGCGTTTTTAACGGTGGCGCTGCGCTGGGTAACGATAATCACCGTCATGCCCCGAGTGTTTTCTTTTAGCGCCTTTCTGAGAGCGGCGTCGGTAGCCAAATCAAGAGCCGAAAAGCTGTCGTCGAGAATAAGCAGCTTAGGCGCCTTTACAAGCGCCCTTGCTATGCAGAGCCTCTGCCGCTGTCCGCCGCTGAAGTTCTTGCCGCCCTGCTCAACGCGGGAGTCAAGCCCCTGCGGAAGCTTGCTTACAAACTCGTACGCCTGAGCCGTTTTCAGCGCTTTGATTATCTGTTCGTCCGTGGCGTTTTTGTCCTGCCACTTCATATTGTCGCGGATACTGCCGCTGAACAGAACGCTCTGCTGCGGCACGATACCCATTTGTTTTCTGAGCTGCTTGAAGGAGTAGTCCCTTACGTCGACCCCGTCAACGCGCACACAGCCCGAGCTGACGTCATAAAAGCGCGGAATAAGGCTTATAAGCGTGCTTTTGCCGCTGCCCGTTCCGCCGATTATGCCGACAGTGCTGCCTCTTTTTACCTCAAAGCTGATGTCGCTGAGCTCGTCGTCGCCGTTGGTGCTGTAGTTAAAGCTGACATGCTCAAACCGGATTTTGGGAGCCGACCCGTCGATTTCAACCTTAACGTGATTCTTCTCGGTCACGCTCGGCTCGGTGTCAAAGACCTCGTTGATTCGCTTTGCGCAGGCCGATGAACGCGTCATTAAAATCACAAGGTTAGCTACAACTACCATGGCAAGCAAAATCTGCGTCATGTAGCTTACAAGCGCCACTATGTCGCCCGTTTTCATTCCGCCGGCGTTTACCTCCACCGCGCCGAACCAGACGATAAGGATAATTGCAACGTCGGTAACGGCGTAAGTAACGGGGCTGAGCAGCGCCGAAAGGCAGCTTACCCTGATTGAAGTTTTTGCCAAGTCCTCGGTCGCGCCGTCAACGCGC
>ONMK01000143.1 GCA_900318905.1 uncultured Eubacteriales bacterium
CAGGCTCCACCACCATCCTCACCGCTGTTGTTAAGGGCGCAGACGTCACTGTTGAAGGCATCAACGCCGCTATGAAGGCTGCCGCTTCCGAGTCCTTCGGCTACAACGAGGATCCCATCGTTTCTTCCGACGTTATCGGTATGAGATACGGCTCCCTGTTCGACGCTACCCAGACCATGGTTGCGCAGATCGCCGACGACCTCTATGAGGTTCAGGTGGTTTCCTGGTACGACAACGAGAACTCCTACACCAGCCAGATGGTCAGAACCATCAAGTATTTTGCTGAGCTGGACAAGACCCTCGCTGAGGACTGATCATTTCCGAACACAATTAGGCTGCAGTTAACAAAAGCGCGTCTCGTTTTGAGGCGCGCTTTTTTCGGTGAATAATTAATAGTGAATAGTGAAGGGCGGGACCCCTTTTTTAATTAACAATTAACAATTAACAATTAACAATTATCAATGATGGGCGGGACACCCGCACCCGATTTGTATTGCCGCGTGCTTATGCGAAAACAAAGCGCATTGCCGATAACTTGCAATTTTCAATTACAAATAACTCTCCACACTCAACTCTCAGGTTACCTTTTGTTTTTTACTGCGGTTTTTATTTCAAAACCTCCTGCGGCGATCAGAGCGGCGGCAAGAAGGATATCCCAAATCGCGCCATGCGGGAGACTTAACGCCAGACGGTAAATGCCTACAGCGGCGATGATAAGTCCTGCGATGACGGCTAAAACCAGCGCCGCTGTTTGATTGTTGCTTTCTTCTTTAATGATCCGCTTGGATAGGGCGCCGAGCAGCTTTACGTAAATTGTAAGGGATATTCCGCAGATAAAGATGAAAACAAGGATAATAAACATACCGTTTTCGCTGAACACTCCGCCGGATTTGACCCCGTTAACATAAACTACATATTTTGTATGGCTTTTGCTGCTTCCCTTATTGATCAAATCTGCAATCAGCCTTGTCAAATCAACGCTTCCAACGGCGATAGCGGCAGCGCCCGACGCGAAAGCGTTCGCGATTTTTTCTTCCGCGAAAAGAGCCAAAAGAGCCGCAACGTATAAAAGGATAATGGATATCATAAATAAACCTCCGAAAAAGCAAATTGCTTATTATTTGGCAAAGAAGATGATTTTTTCCTTCTTACGTATTTTTTCACAGCTCGAAAAATTCCGTTATCACCTTGATGGCTTCGTCCATTTTAAGCGGGTCGATGAAGCGGTGGTCGGCGTTTTCCACGGGAACGAATTTAATGCCGTTTTTCTCCGCGAACGCTTTTACAAAATCGAATGAAACTATCTCGTCCCTGGTGCCTTGAACTATGATGATATCGTCGGCAAAGGCGCCGAAGTCGCGCTCGGATATGTCGGAGTCGCGCAGCTCATCCAAAAACTGCCGCGTGATTTTTATCTTGCGGTCGAAGCCGACGAGTATGGGCTTGTTCCTCTCAAGCGCCTTGCGCCCCTCGTGCGCTATCACCATTTCCGAAAGCACAGTGAACATATTGACAGCGGGGCAGCGAAGCGCCAGCTTTTTATACGGGTTGCCGTTTTCCGAGATGTATTTCAAAAATTGATAGCCCCCGAAGCTGTTTGCGTAAACATAGAGCTCGTCGGTGTTAAAGCGCTTTTTCGCGTAGGCGGTCGCCAGCGAGATATATTTTTCGCAGTCCTCGAGAGTAAGCTTCTTTTTCACATCGTCGCCGTGGCAGGGCGCGTTGTAGATCATAACGGCGACGTCCCGGTGCTTTTTCAGAACGTAGTCCGCGAACCGCTCCACCGCCTTGTTGTCCATGTGACCGGTGAAGCCGTGCAGACATATGATCACGCGCTTTACGGCGCGCAGGTCGCTGAAATAGATTTTGCAGTGAACGCTGCAGCCCGATTCGTTGATATAAAAATATTTGCTGTTCATCTTTTCGCTCCTTTGCTTCTCTATGTTCCTATTATATACCGTTCCGCGTTTTCGTCAAGCGGAAGTTTTGGGGAGGTCGTCTATGCGCAGGCTTGCCGAGGCTTTGATAACGCTAGGGAGAATGAGAGGGAGTTCGGAAGCAGAGAGAGTGGGGTGAGGTTTAGTATAAATGATTTAATTAGTCACTGCCTTCAAAACAAACAATCAGTAAAATTCTCGATAAATAGTGCATTTTTCATCGAAATGTGCTATAATAAGTGCAAGAAAATAATCAAGAGCAATAAAAAAGCTTGCACTTAAGTTAGAGGACAGTATGTATAAGTT
>ONMK01000088.1 GCA_900318905.1 uncultured Eubacteriales bacterium
GCTCTCTCGGAATCGAGCAAAACGGCGCGGTAGGCCCCGCCGAATGGGCTGAGCTTGTAATAAGAGGAAATAATCTTTAAGTTAGTTTGGAGTGTGGAGTGTGGAGTTGATTTAAAGCTTTAAATCGCCGCTTGAAAAAGAGTTCTTATTTGTGCTAAAATTTTCTTTTCTTTGCGGCTTACCTGAACCTGAGATATCCCAAGCAGCCGCGCGGTTTCCGACTGGGTCTTGCTTTTATAATAGCGCAGTATGATAAGCCGCCTGTCCTGCTCGTCAAGCGCGTTGAGCGCCTGCTCAAGGCTGAGCCGCTCGGTTATCTCATACTGAATATCGGGAGAGGGAATATCAAGCTGAGGGTTTCCGTCCTCGTCATACTCAGTGGTGAGCGACAGCGGAGTTTTTGCGCTGCCCAGAGCTTCAACTATTTTTTCGGCGCTGACTTGTAGCTTTTGGGCAAGCTGACTTACGCTCAGCTCCGCGCCGTTTTCCCTGAGATTTTCACTGTTCAGCCGCGCCGCTTTAAGCGACAGCTCCCTTAATGAGCGGCTGACCTTGACCGTGCCGCCGTCGCGGAACAGCCGCTTCAGCTCGCCCATGATAACGGGGAAGGCGTAGGTCGAAAACTGCAGATCGCGGCTCTCATCAAACCTGTTTATAGCCTTGCTAAGCCCCAGACAGCCCGCGGAAAACAGCTCGTCATACTCGATCCCCTTGCCCGAAAACCGTTTGCAAAGCGCGTGCACCAGTCCCAAATGGCGGCTCGCGAGCCTGTCTTTGTCAGTCGTCATCGGCTATTTGCTTTTCGAGCGTCACGGTTGTTCCTTTGCCGGGGGCGGATTTTACGCGTACCTTGTCGCAAAAGCTCTGCATAACGGCAAAGCCAAGTCCGGCGCGTTCCTCGTCGGCTGCGGTGGTAAACAGCGGCTGCATAGCCCGGGCGACGTCGGCGATCCCGCAGCCTTTATCGCGTATCCTGACCGTGACTTTGCCGCTGCCGGTTATCTTTCCGCTTATGTAGATCGTTCCGCTCTGCCTGCGGTAGCCGTGTACAATGCAGTTAGTCACCGCCTCGGACACAGCGGTTTTAAGGTCGCTCAGCTCGCCCACGGTGGGGTCGAGGTTCATAATAAACGCGGCAACGGCGCTACGGGCAAAGGCTTCGTTGCAGCTTTTTGACGGAAAGCTAAGCTTCATTTCGTTTACGGTTTTCATTGCAGCACCCCCAAGGCTTCAAGTCCCGACATCGCGAAAATCCGATATACGGAATCGGAATAGTTTTTGACGCGCAGCGCGCCGCCGAGCAGCTTCATCTGCCGGTACCTGCCCATTACAAGCCCCACTCCCGAGGAATCCATAAAGCTCACGCCCCCGAAATCCAGGCAGAGCACCTTTGGTTTAAGCGACTGCGCCGCCGCGTCTACATGCGAACGTATCTTAGCGGCACTGTCGTGGTCGATCTCGCCCTTTATATAGGCGGTCAATACGTTGTTGTTGAATTTGGTTTCTATCATAATATACTTCCTTTTTGCCGAATAGAATAACGTATAGTACGCGAAATGAAAAATAAAAAACGCTATACTAATTATCATAGTTAGTATAGCGTAAAAATTTTGTTTTATTCTGTCAGTCAGTCAAATTTTTTTAGCAGATACGGTCTGACTTCGCCCGCGAGGTAAAGCGAGCCGCAGATTATCACCGCGCCGCCCTCGGCTTTGGCGATCTCAATTGCCCTGTCGATCGCTTCACCGGCGCTGTCAAAGGCTTTAGCCTGAGTGCCCCCGGCTCTGAATTTTTCGGCGAGCGTTCCGGAGTCCATAGCGCGGGGATTGTCCACGGGTACGGTATAAACGCGCTGAAAAACTCCGTTCAAAAGCGATACCGCCGTGTCGGTGTCCTTGTCGGCGAGCATTCCCATAACGCAGGTAAGCGGTGCTTCGGGCAGGAACTCCTCAATAGCCTTTTTAAGCGCCTCAACGCCGTTTGGGTTGTGCGCTCCGTCAAGAATAACGGGCGGCTCCTTGCGCATCAGCTCCATCCTTGCGGGATTTGCGGCGTTTTGCAGTCCGTCAAGAATATCCTCGTCACTCATAGATAAGAGTTTTTTATTTCTAAAATAGAATATTACACTCAAGGCGGTCAGCGCGTTCTCGATTTGGTGTCTGCCCGCCAGTTTAATCGTACAGCTCAGGCCGTCAGCCGTAAAACGGCTGCCCTCAAGCGAGCATTCCTCAACGCTGAGGCTGATGTCCTCGCTTTTGATGAGCGGTACGTTCATGCGCCCGGCTGTTTCCTCAATAACCGCCATAGCTCCGGGAGTCTGGCGCGAGGTGAACGCCGCCGAGCCGTTTTTGATGATACCGCATTTCTGAGCGGCTATCTCCTCAATAGTACCGCCCAGCACAGCGGTGTGGTCGAGCCCGATGGTCGTAATTACAGAGCCGAGCGGCGGCTTGATGACATTGGTGCAGTCAAGCAGACCGCCCATGCCCGTTTCAAGCACAACGATATCGCACTCAGCCTGAGCGTGAATATAAAACTGCAGGGCGTTAACATACTCAAATTCTGTTATGATAATGCCCTCATTCCTGAGCTGTTCAAGCACGGGATATGTCTTTTCAACCGCGTCGGCAAGCGTTTCTTTGCCGATCATTTGGTTGTTTATCTGTATCCTCTCGCGGAAGTCGGTTATGTACGGCGATACAAAAAGCCCTGTTTTGTAGCCCGCCGCCGTCAGAATATAAGACAGCATCTCGCATACCGAGCCCTTGCCGTTCGTGCCCGCGACATGGATGTAGCGCAGCCTGTCCTGCGGATTGTCAAGGCGGCGCAGCAGCTCTCTCATTCGGCTTAGCCCCGGCCTCGAGCCGAAGGTCAGCAGCGAGTGGATTTTTTCAAGCGCGGTTTCATATGTCATAAAATCAGCTCCCTGTAAATCTCGTTTTTCTTTAACCCTGTCATCGAGGCAGCCTGCTTTGCGGCGTCGGTCGCCTTTTCGCCGCCCGCGATAAGCTGCCTTGCCATTTCAACTGCGTCCTCAAGGGTGTAGCTCTCGGCGGTATCTTCCTCAGCGCCCTCCAGCACAAGCACGATTTCGCCCTTAACGCTGCCGTCTGATAGCTGCTCGGCGGCAAGCTTTGTGGTGGTGCGGATCACTTCCTCGTGGATTTTAGTAAGCTCGCGCACAATGCTCAGCTTTCTGTCGCCGAAGGTGTCGTAAAAGTCCTTTAAAGTGGCGGGCAGCTTGTGCGGCGCCTCGTAAAAAATCATCGTGCGCTTTTCGCGCAGCAGGCTTTTAAGGTGCTCGCCGCGGCTTTTTTTGTTTACGCTCAAAAAGCCCTCAAAGGTGAAGCGCCCTGTCGGCAGAGCAGATACCGCAAGTGCTGAAACGACCGCGCTCGGACCGGGAATAACTACGGTTTTTATTCCGCGCTCGGCGCAAAGCTTTACCAAGTCCTCGCCGGGGTCTGAAATGCAGGGCATACCCGCGTCGGTGACGATAGCGCAGTTCTCGCCCTGTTCGATCCTTTCGCAAATCATCTCGCCGCGCTCGCGCCTGTTGTGCTCATAGTAGCTCACCATGGGCTTTTTAATGCCCAGGTGGTTTAGCAGTTTAAGGGTTACCCGGGTGTCCTCGGCGGCAATAAAGTCGACCTCGCTCAGCGTCTGAGCCGCGCGCGGCGAAAAGTCGGATAAGTTGCCTATAGGCGTTCCGGTAACATACAGTATTCCTGACATGATAGCTCCTTTTTCGGATCACTTTGACTTGTAATCTCCGTATATTTCAAGCATTTCTTCTGAAAAGCCGCCCTGCCCGTCCTCGATAAAAAGCGTAGGAAGCACGTCCATAAAGCCGCGCTTTCCGCCTCGTCTGCCCTCAATCAAAAACAGCTTCGGCGCTTTTGATTTGCGCTGCTGAACAAGCCTCAGGCGCTTCGGCTCAATGCCGGATCTCCTCATGCTTTCTATTACGTCGGAAAGCCTTTCGGGGCGCTGGCACATGCACAGGTGCATTCAGCCTCATGCCGGGCGACGAGCTTTTGCTCCTCGGGGTTCAATATGCCCGAGCCGCCGAGCTTATAGGGAGGGTTGCACGAAACAACGTCAAACGTGCCGAAGGGCAGCCTGCCCTTTAAATCGCGCAGATCCGCGTTTAGCAGGGTGAGGTTATCTTCAAGTCCGTTGTGCTCAATGCTCTTTTCAAGCAGCTCGCAGGCGTCCTTTTGAAGCTCAACCGCATATACCGCAAGGCTTTTGTTCTGTTTAAGCCAAAGCAGCGGAATAGTGCCGCAACCTGTGCCCAAATCGGCACAGAGCTTTTTGCCCGCGGGCTTTGAAAAGTCTGCGAGAAGAATGGTGTCGGTTGAAAAGTGGTGAGTGTCCGACACAAATATTTCCATGCCGCAGCCAAGCGGCTCAATATGAATATTTCCCATAAGCACCTTAGCAAATAAAAGAATAAAGGCAGCAAGGAAACCCTTGCCGCCAGTTTGGTTTTACAGTGACCTAATCAGCCTTCAGCGGGAGCGCCTACGGGGCAAACGTCGGCACAGGAGCCGCAGTCTACACAAGCGTCAGCGTCGATAACATACTTACCGTCGCCCTCGGAAATAGCTGAACAAGGACATTCATCTGCACAAGCACCACACATGATGCATTCATCGCTGATTACATATGCCATGGATTGTACACCTCCTTATTTGATTAACTTTAGTATAGCATAAATTTTAAAAAATGCAAGTGATTTAGTCTATTTAATAATTTTTTGTTGGATTTCCTGTTTTGGCAATAATTACTCCAGGCCGCCGAGCTGCTCGATCTCATTTTTGTTGACCTTGATATAACCGTCCTTAACAAGGCGGCACTGCTTTACGGTGAAGGTCTTGGGCGCAACATCGTCGGGCGCGCTGTCAAGCTTAACCTTCAGCGTGCGCGCTATAAGGTTGTTTTCAACTACAAGGCCTCTGCCTTCGGGTGTGTTTACAATAGCGCCTACCTTAGGGGTGTGTTTAAGCAGGTCGGTGTAAGCGTCCTGCTCGTATTTAAGGCAGCACATAAGCCTTCCGCAGGTTCCCGAAATCTTGACAGGGGAGAGGGAAAGCCCCTGCTCCTTCGCCATCTTGATGGAAACGGGCTGGAACTCGCCCATAAAGCCGTTGCAGCAAAACGGTCTGCCGCATATTCCGAGTCCGCCAAGCATTTTAGCCTCGTCGCGCACGCCTATCTGGCGCAGCTCTATTCTGGTGCGGAACACGCCTGCAAGATCCTTTACCAGCGCGCGGAAGTCAACTCTGCCGTCGGCGGTAAAGTAAAATATTATTTTGCTGTTGTCAAAGGTGTATTCAACATTGACAAGCTTCATCTGCAGACCGTGAGCGGCTATTTTATGCTCGCAGGTCTTGCGCGCGCTCTTTTCTTTGACGCGGTTCTCCGCAAGGTGGTTCAAGTCCTTTTCGGTCGCAACGCGGATAAGGGGCTTTAGCGGATGAGTAATGCTCTCGTCGTCAACGGTCTTGTTCGCAAGCGCCACCTCGCCGCATTCAAGACCGCGGGCGGTTTCTACGATCACCATGTCGCCGCTGCGCAGCTTGTTTCCCTGAGGGTCAAAGTAATAAACCTTTCCTACCTCTTTGAATCTAACGCCGATTACCTCTGCCATGTTATCCTCCTGAGCTCTCCGCACATCCATGTTGTGAGGAGATTTATATTTACGTTTTGTTTTAATTTATCTGAGGAGCTGCCGCACAGCTCAATCATTTCAATGATTTTCTTTCTTGTAAGTCTGGACGCTAAAACCCGTGCCGTTTGCGCGTTACCGAGCGGATTTCCGCCCGAGAGCAGCGCCAGAGCGTCGCGCAGGCACAGCCTGAGCGCCGATAAAATCTGCACAGCCGCTTCCTTGTCCTTAAGCGGGTTTAGCGAACGGAGCAGGGGATACTCCCTGTTTTCAACAATGCCGAGGGCTATTTTTTCAGCCGCCGCTGCCGCTTCCTCGCCGAACTGTTCCTCGCCGCGCAGCCTTATCAGGGTAAAGCGTGAGCGGATGGTTTCAAGAAGCCGCTGCGAGTTTTTGCAGATAAGTATAAAAAGAACATCCTGAGGCGGTTCCTCGGCAAGCTTCAAAAAAGTGTTCTGAGCCTGGACCGAAAACAGCTCGTCGCAGTCCTTTAATATATAAACCTTAGCCGCCGCCTCGTTGGGCATAATATACGCGTCCTTAATCAGCTCTCGCATCTGCTCAACGGTGTAGACGGTCTTTTTCTGTATCAGTTTCAGATATGTAATATCGGGGTGGCTGCCGCTTTTGGCGTTGACGCAGTTTTTGCACACGCCGCAGGGCTTTTCTTCGCCGCCGCATACGGCGTACATCGAAAGGAATACCGCCAGATTTTCGGCATTATTTGAGTCGGGGCTTTCGATTATAAGCGCGTGGGGCAGCCTTTTGCTTTTGTCAAGCTCGTCTAAGAAAGCTTTTGTCTGAGCGTCAAATTCAAAACCTTCAAAATTCAAACCGCGTCACCTGCCAAGCTTTACGATGTTAGTCACGATGTCGCCCTTTTCGGTGATGTCGATATATCCGTAGGAGGCAAAGTAGCCCGCGCATGAGCCTGGGTTCATAATATGCAGCCCCTCGTAGTAGTCGGTCATCGGCATGTGGGTATGGCCGAACAAAAGAATATCCGCGCCCTGTTCTTTTGCGGCGTAAATCAGATCCATAATGGTATATTTAGCGTTGTAAAGGTGGCCGTGAGTAACAAAAATCTTTTTGCCGCCTATTTCGGTTATCTCTACGGGCTGAAGCTTGCTGCGCAGGTCGCAGTTGCCGCGCACGCCTACAACGGTTTTATCGGCGCAGGTCTGCTTGATGTATTCAAACTGTTCGCCTCCGTCGCCGCAGTGGATTATTGCCTCTGCGTTGGGCTGAGCGTCAAGCGCCTTTTTCATCGAGTAAAAATCGCCGTGAGTATCGGAAAGAACTAAAATACGCATAAAAAACTCCGTTCTAAATTTGATATCCGCGCATAGAATAAACCGAGGTGGTATTATGGCAGATAACGCCAACGAATTATTTGAAAGTCTGTCAAGGCAGCTTAACCTGTCTCCCGAGCAAATCAAAAGTTCCTGCGAAAGCGGAAACACCGGCGGCTTGCTGAAAAACGCCGACAGCCAAACCGCACAGCAGGTGGAGTCGATTTTGAGCGACCCCGAAAAGACAAGGGAGCTTTTAAACAGCCCCGAGGCTCAGGCGCTCATAAAGCTGCTTGAAGATAAGTAACGGTGAAAAATCATGTCTGAATTACAGGATACAATAAATAAAATAATGAGCAACCCCGAGGCGATGCGTCAGGTGCAGAGCCTCGGTGAAAAGCTCGGGCTGTCAAACACAGCACCCGCTCCCGAGCCGAAGCCGCCCGTTCGGAGCGGCAGCCCCGAGCTGATGTCGGCGATGACAAAGCTTGCCCCGCTTATGAGCGCCGCAAAGCCGAATGACGAAACCGCGGCGCTGCTTACCGCCCTAAAGCCGTTTCTGAGCGGTGAAAAGCTGCAGCGGCTGCAAAGCGCCCAAAAGCTTATAAGTCTTATCAAAATCATACCGCTGATAAAAGACAGCGGACTGTTTTTATAGTGCGGAGGTGAGTTATGCCAAGCTTTGAGGAGGAGGCGTTTGAACGCGCCCGTAAGATGTCCCGCGGCAGGCGCGCGCCTAATGAGGAAAAGCCCAAAAATCCGGATCCCGAAAAGAGCGAAAAGCCGCCCGCGCCAAAGCCGGAAGCTCCGCAGGTCAGCGTAATGCCGCAAAAGCCCGCGCCAAATATGCTTGAAACGCTGTTCAAGGACAAGGAAACCAGCCTTATCCTTATGCTGCTTTTGCTGCTGACGGATGAAAAGAACGACCCCACGCTGATTTTCTCGCTGATGTATTTGTTGATGTGAGGCGGACGGATTATCTTACCTGTCCGTTTCCTCTAATAATAAACTTCATGCTGGTAAGCTCATTGAGTCCCATGGGACCTCTTGCGTGCAGCTTCTGGGTAGAAATGCCTATCTCGGCGCCAAGCCCGAACTCTCCGCCGTCGGTGAAGCGCGTCGAGGCATTCACATACACGGCAGCCGAGTCAACGCCTGAGGTGAATTTATTGGCGGCGGCGTAATCGCTCGTAATAATGCTCTCGCTGTGGCCGGTGCTGTATTTTGCGAGGTGGTCGAGCGCGTCGTCTATGCTGTCAACGACCTTGACGGCAAGGATGTAATCGAGGAACTCTACAGCGTAGTCGTTCTCGGTGGCGGGAACAACGCAGTCGCCCAAAATTCCGCGGGTTCTCTCACAGCCGCGAAGCTCAACGTTCTTTTTGTCAAGCTCTGCCTTTATCGCGGGCAGAGCCTTTTCGGCTATGTCCTTGTGAACCAGAACGGTCTCTATAGCGTTGCAAACCGAGGGGCGCTGGGTTTTTGCGTTAAAGATGATTTTTGCCGCCATGTCGATGTCGGCGCTCGCGTCAACGTAAACGTGGCAGTTGCCCACGCCCGTTTCAATTACGGGGACCTTGGCGTTTTCTACAACGCTCTTGATAAGTCCGGCTCCGCCTCTTGGAATGAGCACGTCGAGGTAGTCGCTGAGCTGCATAAGCTCCGTGGCGCTTTGGCGGCTGGTGTCCTCAACAAGAGCAACGCAGTCGCGCGGCAGACCGACGCTCTCCACGGCGTCGCGCATAACGCTCATAACAGCCTTGTTTGAGTTGATAGCTTCCTTGCCTCCGCGAAGTATAACGGCGCTGCCCGCCTTAAGGCAGAGCGCCGCGGCGTCGCTTGTAACGTTGGGGCGAGCCTCGTAAATGATTCCGATAACGCCCATGGGAACAGTGATTTTCTCGATTTGCAGGCCGTTTTTAAGAGTCCTGCCCTCAATTACCCTGCCTATGGGGTCGGGCTGGGCGGCAACCTGTTCAACGCCGTCGGCCATGCCTGAGATCCTGCCCTCGTCAAGCTTAAGGCGGTCGAGCAGGGAAGCGGTAAGCCCCGCTTTTTTGCCGTTTTCGATGTCGATGTCGTTCGCGGCGATGATCGCCTGCGAGTTTTCCCTGAGCGCTTTGGCTATGGCTTTAAGAGCCTCGTCCTTTTTAGCGCCCGCGTTCATAAGTACGCGGGCGGCTTTTTTTGCGTTAGCGCCCATGATTTCAAGCTGTGTCATATCAAAACCGTCCTTTCGGGTTATTTCTGTGCCAAAAACTTAGTGCCGGGCGTTTTGCCCTCAAAAATATCGTAAACAAGCTTAGGGTTGTCGCCGTTGATAACGTGTACCTCGATGCCGCGCTTTGTGGCGTAGTCGGCAGCCTGCAGCTTTGTTATCATGCCGCCCGTTCCGCGGTTTGAGCCTGTGCCTGCCGCCATATCGAGTATCGACTTGTTGATTTTGGTAACGACGTCGATCTTCTTCGCGGTCTCGCACACCCTGGGGTTAGCGTCGTAAAGACCGTCAATGTCGGTAAGTATAACAAGCCTGTCAGCGTTGATGATGTGAGAAACTATCGCCGAGAGCATGTCGTTGTCGCCGATATTGTTGCCCTCGAGCTCGTCGATAGATACCGTGTCGTTCTCGTTGATTATCGGGATAATTCCCATGCTGAGCAGCTCGTCGATGGTGTTGTTGATATTGCGGCGCTTTTTTTCGGTTTCGACCGCGTCGGCGGTAAGAAGGATCTGAGCCACCGAGTGATTGTACTCGCCGAAGATCTTATCGTACATAAACATCAGCTCGCACTGACCTATAGCCGCAAGAGCCTGCTTCTTTTTAGCCTCGCCCGGGCGTTTGGTAAGCCCTGTTTTGCCCATGCCCACGCCGATAGCGCCCGATGACACGAGCATGATGTCCTCGCCGCTGTTGTGAAGATCGGCAAGCACCTTGCAGAGCGATTCAATGCGTCTGTAATTGATTTTTCCGTTGTCGTAGGTCAGCGTTGAAGTGCCTACCTTGATAACGGTTTTCTGATTATCCATATCTACACCTGTCTTTGTATAAAAATCCACCGTATATTATATCACAAGCCAAATCGTTCTGCAAGCATTTTGTTTGGCGCTCAAAATAAAAACCGGACGGAATACCGCCCGGAAATTGCTGAAAAAGAATTATTTGCTAACTCTTGTAAACATATACGAGGTCGTATTGCCGTTGTAGTCGAGCTTCAGCGTAAGGATCCCGCGGTCGTAGCTGAGCTTCTGGGTTTTTCCGCCGTACTCAACGTCGACCGAGGTCTCGTTGAACGCTGCATTTGCCTCCCGAATAAAAGGTAAAGGAAAAGTCCTTTCCGCTTGTATCAAGGTCGCCGTAGGAAATGGTTGTGCCGCCGATAGAAACCGTGCTTGGCGTCCATTCGCCGACTATCTCCGAGTTGTCGTCCGACGAGCAGCCCGCCGCAAGAAGCGTAATAAGGCATATCATAAGCAGTGCGGCAATTCGCTTTATCATAGCAAAACCTCGCTTTTTACGTGGATTGTTTACGGCTATTTTATCATAAAAACCTTTTTCAGTCAATAATCGGCTGTTTTTGACTGATTTACATGCACATCTTTCAAAAATTCTATGTATATAATGCTGATTTAGAATAATAAAAAGCACTTTTGCAATAAATCGCTGAAAAAATTGCATTTGAGGGGCTTTATTTGTAAACTCGGCAATATTGACAATCAACTGAAAACTATGATAAAATTATCTCGTAAAAAATACATGGAAAGAGGAATCCTATATGGCAAATCTTGATTTAACCAAATACGGCATCACAGGCGTCAAGGAGGTCGTTCACAATCCTTCTTACGATCAGCTCTTTAAGGATGAAACCGACCCCGCTCTTGAGGGCTTTGACAAAGGTCAGGTAACCGAGCTGGGCGCTGTCAACGTAATGACAGGCATCTACACAGGCCGTTCGCCTAAAGACAAGTTCATCGTTATGGACGACGTAAGTAAGGACACCGTTTGGTGGACTACTCCCGAATATCCCAACGACAACCATCCCGCTTCCGAGGAGACCTGGGCAGAGTGCAAAAAGCTCGCCGTTGAGGAGCTCTCAAACAAGAAGCTCTACGTTGTAGACTGCTTCTGCGGCGCAAATAAGGACACAAGAATGTCTGTCCGCTTCATCATGGAGGTCGCCTGGCAGGCTCATTTCATCAAAAACATGTTCATCAAGCCCACCGACGAGGAGCTTGAGAGCTTTGAGCCCGACTTTGTCTGCTACAACGCTTCGAAGGCTAGGGTGGAGAACTACAAGGAGCTCGGACTCAACTCCGAGACCGCCGCTCTCTTCAACGTTAAGAGCCGCGAGCAGGTAATCCTCAACACATGGTACGGCGGCGAGATGAAAAAAGGTCTGTTCTCAATGATGAACTACTACCTGCCGCTTCAGGGCATCGCTTCAATGCACTGCTCCGCCAACACCGACATGAACGGCGAGAACACCGCTATCTTCTTCGGACTTTCGGGCACAGGTAAAACCACACTTTCAACCGATCCCAAGCGCCTTCTCATCGGCGACGACGAGCACGGCTGGGACGACAACGGCGTATTCAACTTTGAGGGCGGCTGCTACGCAAAGGTTATCGGCCTCGATAAAGAGAGCGAGCCCGACATCTACAACGCTATCAAGAGAGACGCGCTTCTTGAGAACGTAACCGTAGCCGAGGACGGCACTATCGACTTCGACGACAAGAGCGTTACCGAGAACACCCGTGTTTCATATCCCATCGAGCATATCGAGAAGATCGCAAAGAACGTCAACAAGATCTCTTCAGGCCCCGCTGCCGAGAACGTGATCTTCCTTTCGGCTGACGCTTTCGGCGTTCTGCCCCCCGTTTCTATCCTCACTCCCGAGCAGACTCAGTACTACTTCCTCTCGGGCTTCACAGCTAAGCTCGCGGGTACAGAGCGCGGCATCACAGAGCCGACTCCCACCTTCTCCGCTTGCTTCGGTCAGGCGTTCCTCGAGCTGCACCCCACAAAGTACGCTGAGGAGCTC
>ONMK01000034.1 GCA_900318905.1 uncultured Eubacteriales bacterium
CGGCTGCGCCACATTAGCAAGGTTACTATGCTATTATACTCCATAAATTTGATTTTTGCAAGTCCTGATTTTTAATTACTTTTCCGAATTATTATTTTTTCATGTTTTTAATTGTTATTTTATGTCGGATGTGTTATAATATTGTCTGATAAGTGTATTCCCTAAAATATTACGGAAAGGATATTTGCCCATGAAAGCTGTATTTCGCGCTGTATGTCTGACCATGGCGCTTTCGTTTGTTGTATTTGCTTCGTCGTCATGCTCGCTTTTCTACACCGAATCGAGCAGCTCTTCGTCGGATTCCGCCTCATCAAAGATTTTGATCAAGGTTACCGTAAAATTCGGAGATGACGAAAAATCCGTCGCTATGTCGGGCGGCACCGTTGCCGACGCTGTTCAGAGAGCAGGGTACAATCCCAACCAATTTACCGCTCAGCCTGATATGGACACCAAAATCTCCGACGGTATGGTGATAACCCTTACCGCAAAATCCCTGAACGGCTTTATTACCGAGGACGGCAAGACATACTATTATATTGACGGCGAAATGCGGCTCTGACTGGAACGTTATCAACGGCAAAGCGACCCTTGCCGAGAGCGATTCCGATTTAATGCTCAACAAGGCTTTAAAGGCTGTTGCAAAATGCACCAACAGCTCCATGACCAAGCAGGAAAAGCTTAGGGCTGCCTTTGACTACATAAAGACCGCTTACCTTGAGGGCGTACGCCACGACCCGCCCTACAGGGAGCTTGACTGGCCGCTTGTTTACGCCGAGGACATCTTTGTCTACGGCAAGGGTGACTGCTTCAGCTACGGCGCGGCTTTTGCCTACATGGGAAAGGCTATTGGCTGCGAGGAGTGCTACGCATGCAACAGCGGCGGCCACGGCTGGGCTGAGATAGAGGGCTTGGTATATGACCCCGAGTGGGACATGCACTACCCAAAGTACAATCACTTTGCTGTTGACTATGACAACAACGACACCGACGTGAATTATAAAAAGGGAATCGCTCCGGGTGAGGATTATATGCGTGTTCCCGTTTAGAAATTGTCATTTGCGCTGATTCGTTTTTTGAATCGGCGCTTTTTATTTTTATTTTTCTAATATGCTTGATACCTTCAAAACAAAGTGCTATAATATTATGAAACGAAAAAACGTTTGGGGGGACAGCCAGTGGGGAAGAATTCGAGCAAAAAGCCCAAAACTAAGCCCGAAAAGCAGATAGCCGAGAGCGCTGCCGAGGATAATTCTTCTTTAGAAATAAAAGCTTCTGCCGACGAACACACGGTTTTTCTCAGAGTAAAAGAGGCGTATGAGGAAGCCGCCCGTAAACGTGAGCACTACAAAAAATACGGTCCTCTTGCCGTGCTGATTTCGGGCGTGCTGTTCCTTGCGCTGATGTTTACCCTCGACGACAAAATTATCTTCCTGATCCTGTGGGTGGCAACGGTTCTTTACACCGTGGCGCTAATGATCCGCGCCGAGTATAAATTTCAACAGTTTAAGTATTATCTGGGCTTGTCTGACAAACCCTTTGAGGACGATGATGAGATTTTTGAGTCTGATACCGATGAAAGCGAGGAGACGCGGCAATGAAAAAGATTTTTTCGGTTTTCCGTACTGATATCAAAAGCTTGACAAAAAACCTCGTTGTATTCGTTGTCGTTATCGGTATTACTATTCTTCCGGCGCTCTATGCGTGGTTCAACATCGCCTCCAACTGGGATCCGTACTCGGGCACGGGCGACCTGCCATTTGCTGTTTGCAGTCTTGACAAGGGCGCGGGCTACAAGAGCGTAAAGGTAAAAGCCGGCGACAAAATCGTTGACGGCCTTAAGCAGAACAATCAGATGGGCTGGGCGTTCCTCGACGACGCGGACGAAGCTAAGAACGGTGTGACCGACGGAAAATACTACGCCGCCGTTGTGATTCCCGAGGATTTCAGCAAGAATCTGCTTTCGATAACAACGGGCAAGTTTAAGCAGGCAAAGCTGCAGTATTATGTAAATGAAAAGAAAAACGCCGTTGCTCCCAAAATCACCGACAAGGGGATTGAGGCTATCCGTGACAACGTCGATTCCGAATATGTGAGCGCAATTACCGAGGCGATCGCCGCTGCGCTCAACATAACAAGCGACGAGCTTGAAAAGGACAAGGCCTCTATAGCTGAAAAGCTGACGTCCGCTCTCAATACCGCAAAGAGCGATGTCGCTAACTTTATAAAGACCGACGACCTGCTTGTTGCCACTCTCGACTCGATAGAGAGCATTATCAAGACGAACAAGGAAATGATACCCTCTATCCAAAAGAGCCTTTCAAACGTCGGGGTAGTAACCGACGACATCAAGGGCTTGATAACTTCTACTCAGAACACCGCCTCTCAGCTTACGGGCGTTATTGAAAGCCTGATAAGCTCCGGCAAAGAGTACGAGCAGAGCGTATCGGCTCAGCTTGACGAGGCGTTCTCGAACATCAGCAAGGACGCTGATACCGCCGCCGCAAAGCTCAGCAAGATAGAGGCTGTCAATCAGGCAAGGATTGCTTTGAACAACAAGCTGATTTCGATATTTACCGCGATTCAGAGTGACCTCGGCATCGACTGCTCAAAGGTCATTGCCGCGCTTAACAGCTCAAATGAAAAGCAGAACGCTATAATCTCTAAGATTGAGTCCATATGCAATGAGATAAAATCCGCGGGCTCGGCTCCCGCAAACGCAAAGGCAGAGCTGCAGCAGCTTATAAGCAGCGCCGACTCACAGATATCCGCGGTCGCGGCTGAGTTTGGCTCCGTAAAACAGAGCATTGACAACGCGATCAAAAACTCCTTTACAAAGCTCGACAATGTCGCCGACTTCGCTCAGACGGTAAGCGGCGCCACCGGTCAGATCGACGCGGCTCTTGATAACGGTACCGCGACTGTAACAAGCCTTAAGGGCGTTATGACAAACCTTAAGGAATATCTCAATAACCTTACAAAGCGCATTGACAATCTCGTTACGCGGATAAACTCTCTTAAAAATGACGATAAGCTTGAAAGCGCTATACTTCCGATAGTCGAGAACCCCGAGGACTTGGGAGCCTATATCGCCGCGCCCGTAGATTTTGACACAAACAGGATATATCCGCTTGACAACTACGGCTCTGCAATGACTCCGTTTTATTCATCGCTCGCCCTGTGGGTAGGAGGCGTTGTGCTTGTTGCCGTCATCAATGTTGACCTTACCAAAAAAGACCTCAAAAAGCTTGGCAAGGCTAATTCGGTTCAGCTCTTCTTCGGGCGTTACCTGGTATTCTTTGTGATAAGTCAGGTTCAGTCGCTTATAATTGCTCTTGGAGATCTGTTCTTCCTTAAGGTTCAGTGCGACAATCCGCCGCTGTTTATCGTTACATGCCTTATTTCGGGCTTTGTGTATTCGCTTATAATCTACTCGCTGACGATAACCTTCAGCGTAATAGGAAAGGCGCTCGCCGTAATAATTCTGATAATGCAGGTTGCAGGTTCGGGCGGCACGTTCCCGATAGAGGTACTTCCGGAGCCGTTCAAATTCATCGCTCCGTTTTTGCCTTTCAAGTACGGCATAAACGCCCTGCGCGAGACCGTAGCGGGAGTAGACGCCGGAAATTATATCAAAAATCTGGGCTTGCTTTTGCTGTTTATTATCCCGGCGCTTGTGCTGGGGCTGCTGCTCAGGAAGCCCTGTATCAAAATCATCTCTTTCTTCAACAACAAAGTCGAGGAAAGCGATCTGGTGATATAAAACTTTTCCCGGCGCACACATGGGTGCGCCCCTACAACTAACCACTAACCACTAAATCGGAGGTGAAGATATGCAAAATATGATCAAAAAAATCGTGGACGCCGACAGTCAGGCTCAGGCGATGGTAGAGGCCGACCAAAAAGCCGCGGAGGAAGAAAAGCGCAAAATCGAGGAGGAAGCAGCAGCTATATATAAAAGATATATGGATAAGGCGATGGAAGAGGTCGAAATAAACGACGCCTATCTCGAAAAGCGTTCCGAACGCAAAATAAAAGAAATATCCGCAAAGCAGGAGTCGGCGCTTATTAAGCTGAGAGCCGACTACGAGCAAAACCGCGACAAATGGGTGGATGAGATCGTCAGCCGCGTTGTCAGCTGACAAAGGGGGTGATTTTATGTCCGCCGCATCATATGCCGTTTCGGCTAAAGCGCGGGCTAAGTACGGAAAGTTTCTTACTGCCCGCGACTATTCAAACCTTATCGCGTGTCAAAGCGTCGCCGAGGTCATGGTGTATTTAAAGTCGCATACCCATTACGCTTCGGTACTTTCGGACGTAAACGAGCGCGACGTGCACAGAGGCTGGCTTGAGCTTAAGCTGAGGCAATATCTGTTTGACGAATTCGATTCGCTCTGCCGCTACGACTCAAGCGTTAGCGCCGGCTTTTCACGATATGTCGTTGAAAAAACCGAGGTCGAGCAGATAGTCCGCTTTATGATTTTGCTCAACGCCAATTCAACCGACAAGTTTATTTTTCAGTTTCCGGCTTTTTTGTCAAAGCATACCGTGTTAGATGTTTATAAGCTTGCCAACGCGCGCGACTACGGCGAGTTTCTTGAAGCGCTTAAGAACACATCCTACTATGACATCTTAAAGCAATTCAAGCCCGACAACAAGGGCAGGCTCGCGGTATCGGATATCGAGCACAAGCTTTATGAGCACGTTTTGGCGAACATGCTTGAGCTTATCCGCAAAAAGACAAAGGGCAGCGAGCAGCGCGAGCTTTTGACGCTGTTCCACACAATCAACGATTACAGCATTTTTTCAAGAATACTCCGTTTGAAAAAGTACTATAATCTATCACCCGAAAAAATCAAAGCGACAATGCTCAGCGAGTACTGTTCGCTCAGTCCGAGGCTTATCGAGAGAATGTGCGAGGCAGAGTCCTCCGCAGAGGTTTTCAATATCATGCAAAGCACCGGCTGCGGCAGGATGATAAGCTGCATAGGCTATACTCACGCAAGCGATATAGCTCCGCGCGTTAAATATACGCTGGCTAAGAAAAGAATACGCTTTTCAAAAAGCCCGGCAGTCGTAATGATCTCGTTTATGCTGCTGTCGGAAACCGAGCTGATGAATGTCATCGGCTTGATAGAGGGGATCCGTTATCAGCACGATCCCAAAACAATTCAGTCCCTGATAATTCACTGACTGTAAAAGAGGTGAACAATTTTGGCAGTATCATCAATGCAGGCCGTGAACGTCATCGGTTTGATGAACCACATCGACGAGGTGATCACGGTACTTGGTGAATCGGGTGTGTTCCATCCCGACGAGGTAACGAATTTTTACCCCGATGTAGAGGATTTTACACGCCTGCAAACAAAAAACAACTATGCGGAGCCTCTTACCAATCTTAAATCCGCGCTTAATCAGACGAAACGCAAGTTTCCCAAAAAAGATGTAAGCGATTTCAACCCCGCGCTTGAAGAGCTTGAAAGCTTTTCCGCTGCTGTAACGGAGGACATTGACGCCCTTGTTGATAAAATCAATGTGTGCGCCGATAAGCTCCACGAGGCTGAGAAGAACCTCAACCTGTGCAAGCGCTTTGTAGGTATGAATGTTGAGATTGAAAAGGTTATCCGTATGAACTACATGACGGCGCGCTTCGGCAGAATACCGAACGACAGCATATCAAAGCTTGAGGCGTATAAGGACAACGAGTTTGTTGACTTTGCCGTTTGTACCAAGGACAGAACGCATAGCTGGGGCGTTTATTTCGCGCCTAAGGAAGAAGTAGAGGAGATCGACAAGATCTTTAACGGCCTGTTTTTCGAGCCTATCGATCTGGTAAACGAAAACGAAACGCCTACCCAGAAAACAGAGGATTACAAAAAAGAGATCCCGATTCTGAAAAAACAGCTTGACGACGCTCAGGCGGAGCTTAACAAATATATCGATGATAATTTTGACGTTATCTCGCGTTATCTGTCAAAGCTTGAGGAGCTTTATCTATACGCCGGTATACGCACCAAAGCGCTGCAGCACAACAACAGCTTTATTATCGTGGGCTGGATCCCTACGGCAAACGAAAAGCAGCTTAAAAGCCGGCTCAAAAAAATCAGGAGCGTTGAGCTTGACTTTTCAAACGCGAAAGATGAGCTTGACAAAAACCCGCCGGTAAAGCTCAAAAACTGCTTTTTTGCAAAGCCCTTTGAGTTTTATACCGACATGTATGGCGTGCCCGAATACAACGAGGTAGACCCGACGTTTTTCATCGCGATAACATACACGGTTATTTTCGGAATAATGTTCGCGGACTTGGGACAAGGCTTCTGCCTGACCATAGCCGGTATCCTGATGTGGAAGCTCAAGAAAATGGCGATAGGCAAAATACTACTGCCGTGCGGCATTTCCGCTATGATATTCGGCACTGTATTCGGAAGCGTGTTCGGCTTTGAGCATGTTTTAGACCCGATGTTCAGACTGTTCGGCTTTGAGGAAAAGCCCATTGAGGTAATGGCGTCAGAAAACATCAACACCATTATCCTGGGCGCTATAGGCATAGGCGTGTTCCTGCTGCTGATAGCAATGTTTATAAACGTTTATACGCTTCTGCGGCGAAAGGACGTCGGAAGGGCGTTGTTCGGCACAAGCGGAGTTTCCGGAATAATATTCTACGGCGCGTTGGTGTTCGGCCTTGCGGCGGAAATATTCTTGGGGATTCACGTTATGACGCTGCCGTACATTTTAGGACTTATAGTGCTTCCGTTTTTGCTTATATTCTTTGCCGAGCCGCTGGCCGATCTGGTAAACGGTGAGGAGCACTGGCAGCCCGAAAGCTGGGGCGGCTATATCGTCGAAAACCTGTTTGAATCAATCGAGGTTCTTCTCGGCTACGTCACCAACACCATGAGCTTTTTGCGTGTAGGCGCGTTTGTGCTTGTCCACGCCGGAATGATGCTTGTCGTGTTTGTGCTTGCCGAAACCGTAGGAGGCGCCGGCTACTGGGTGGTCGTTGTTATAGGCAACGCGCTTGTAATGGTTCTTGAGGCGCTCCTTGTAGCTATTCAGGTATTAAGGCTTGAGTATTATGAGATGTTCAGCCGTTTTTATTCGGGTGAAGGCAAACCGTTTGAGCCCGTTAATGTAAATAAATAATTATTATTTTGGAGGTTTTATCATGTCTGTTTTTGATTTCTTATTTATGGCTCTGCCCGTAACATTTCTTATTGTATCTGTTCTTATCGCCGTTAAGGCCGTATCCCGCGGCAAAAGCAGAAAAAGAACAATCCTTATGCAGCTCGCTTCATTCGCCTTTGTATTTGCGGTATGCCTTATCTGTCCGTTTGCCGTAAGCGCGGCTACAGGCGACGCAACGGCTGCTTCTTCGGGCGCTGACGGAATGGCTTACATCGGCGCCGCCGCAGCTACCGGTATCTCATGCATCGGCGGCGGTATCGCGGTTGGCAACGCTGCTCCCGCGGCTATCGGAGCTACAAGCGAGGATCCAAAAGCCTTCGGTAAGGCGATCATTTTCGTTGCTCTGGGCGAAGGTATCGCTCTTTACGGAATGCTTATTTCAATTATGATTCTTTCCAAGATCGGCTAAGTGATTTAAAATGAAATTCTATTTGATTAGTGATAACGTTGATACCAGAATGGGTATGCGGTTCGCGGGTGTTCCGGGTGTTGTAGTTCACGAGGAAGAGGAAGTCAGGCGCGAGCTTACGGAGGCTATGGAGCGCGACGATATAGCCGTCATCCTTATGACCGAAAAACTTGTTTCGCTTTGCCCCGACATCGTTTACGACCTTAAGCTCAACCGCAAAAAGCCGCTGATAGTCGAGATCCCAGACCGTCACGGCAACGGCAGAACAAAGGACAGCATCACCAAATATGTGCAGGACGCAATAGGCGTCAAGCTGTAGCGGTTATTACGTTATCAAAGAGGTAAACTTATGCCAAATAATAAAACGGATAATTTTTTAAGAGCGATAAAAAGGTACGCCAACGCTCAGAAAAGAGCTTTGAAAGGCGAGGTTGAGCAGCTCAAAAACGAGCGCCTTAAAGAGGCGGAGGCGACCGCTAAGCGTGACAGCGAGCGAATGAAAAAGGAAAAGCTTGCCGAGACCCGCAACCGCGTTACCGCAAAGCGCGCTAAAATAACGCAGGAAGGGCAGAGAAAGCTCTTTTTGGAGCGCAGCCAAATGACCGCCGAGGTTTTCAGCCTCGCTGCCGAAAAGCTCAATGACTACATCAAAACCGCCGAATACCGCAAAAAGCTTAAAGAAAGCGCCAAGGCTGTGGCCGAGGTGTTTGACGGCTGCGGCTGTGTGCTGTATCTCAATGAGCGCGACCTTGATTTTGCCGGTGAGCTGAAGGAGTTTTTCAGCGGCAATGTTGAGGTCAAAGCTGACAAGACTATCAAAATCGGCGGCATAAAGGGCTATTGCGCCTGCAAAGGAATAATCGCGGACGAAACTCTTGATACAAAGCTTGAGGCGCAGCGCGAATGGTTTGTTGAAAACGCCGCGCTTTCCGTACTTTAGTACTTTAATGGTGTGAAAGAGTGAATGAATATGAATAATAATGTTATATACGGAATAAACGGTCCTGTTGTTACCGTAAAAAATACCGACAGCTTTGAGATGATGGAAATGGTGCATGTCGGCGAGCAGAACCTTGTTGGCGAAATAATCGGAATCACCGACAAACTCACCACTATTCAGGTTTATGAGGAAACTACAGGCCTTAAGCCGGGCGACCCGGTTTCGGGTACGGGCGCTCCGATGAACGTCCTTCTCGGCCCGGGAATCCTTGACAACATCTTCGACGGTATCGAGCGCCCTTTAAAGGCTATCGAGGAACAGTCGGGCGTATTTATCAGCAGGGGCGCCGCCGTTTCACCGCTTGATACCGAAAAGCTTTGGAGTGTCACAATGAAAATCAAAGCAGGCGACAGGCTCGAGGGCGGACAGATTTACGCCACCCTTCCCGAAACGCCTATCATAGAGCACCGCCTTATGCTTCATCCCTTGCTCTCGGGCGTTGTAAAAGAAGTAAAGCCCGACGGCGAATACAGAATACACGACACCGTAGCCGTTATTGAGGACGACCTCGGCGATAGGCACGAGCTCACCCTGTGCCAGCAGTGGCCTATCAGAACCGCAAGGCCTGTCAAAACAAGGCTTACACCGTCAATACCGCTTATCACCGGACAGCGCGTTATGGATACGCTCTTTCCGATAGCAAAGGGCGGCACAGCGGCTATACCGGGCGGCTTCGGCACCGGCAAAACAATGAACCAGCACCAGCTTGCCAAGTGGTGCGACGCCGATATTATCATCTATGTCGGCTGCGGCGAGCGCGGAAACGAGATGAGCCAGGTTCTTGACGAGTTCTCGGAGCTTATCGACCCTAAGTCGAACCGCCCCATGACAGACAGGACAGTGCTTATCGCAAACACCTCAAATATGCCCGTTGCGGCGCGTGAGGCGTCTATCTACACGGGAATCACGCTTGCGGAGTACTACCGCGATATGGGCTACCATGTTGCTATGATGGCTGACTCCACCTCGCGCTGGGCTGAGGCTCTGCGTGAGATCTCCGGACGTCTTGAGGAAATGCCCGCCGAGGAGGGCTTCCCGGCTTATCTGCCCTCGCGCCTTGCGGAGTTCTATGAGCGCGGCGGACGCGCCGATGTGCTCAGCGGAGGAGAGGGAAGCGTTACGCTCATTGGCGCGGTATCTCCTCAGGGCTCTGACTTCTCGGAGCCCGTGACCCAGAACACCAAGCGCTTTACCCGCGTTTTCTGGGCGCTTGACAAGGCTTTGGCGTACGCGAGGCATTATCCCGCTATCAACTGGATAAACAGCTACAGCGAGTATTTTAACGACCTCGACCCGTGGTTCAGGGAAAACTTAGGCGACGACTTTATCGAGTACAGAAACAGTATCAGCGCGCTGCTTCAGGAAGAAAGCTCGCTTATGGAAATAGTAAAGCTCATCGGATCGGACGTACTGCCCGACGACCAGAAGCTTGTAATAGAGACCGCCAGGGTCATCCGAGTAGGCTTTTTGCAGCAGAACGCCTTCCATGCCGAGGATACATATGTACCGCTTGAAAAGCAAAAGCAGATGATGAAGGTCATTCTGCACCTGCACGAAAAGGCAAAGGATGTTGTTGCGCGCGGCATTCCTATCTCAAAGATAATTGAGCTTGGGCTGTTTGACAAGCTTACCAAGATGAAATACGACATCCCGAACAGCCGCCTTGAGATGTTCGACGAATACAATGCCGAAATCGACGAAAAGCTCGGCACATTACTGCAGTAAGGAGGGAACGCTTTGATTATTGATTATGTAGGCGTAAAGGAAATCAACGGCTCGCTTATTGTCATGGACGGAGTAAAGGGCGTTTCCAACGAGGAGATCGTTGATATCAAGCTTGAAAACGGCACAACAAGACAGGGGCGCGTTGTTCAGATCGACGGCGAAAGAATAGTTGTTCAGGTGTTTGAGGGCACAAGGCGAATCAGCCTAAAAAACACCCGCACGCGCCTTACCGGCCACCCGATGGAAATGCCGCTTTCTCCCGAGATCATCGGCAGAGTACTTGACGGAGCCGGCAGACCGATTGACGGACTGGGCGATATTTTCCCTGTAAAAAAGGCAAACATCAACGGTACGCCGATAAACCCGGTGTCGCGCGTCTACCCCAAAAACTATATAAATACCGGTATTTCAACCATAGACACGCTTATGACTCTAATCCGCGGCCAGAAGCTGCCTATCTTCTCCGGCTCGGGCATGACTCACAATGACTTGGCGGTTCAGATTGTCCGCCAGGCAAAGATCAGCGGAGCCGACAGCAGCAACTTCGGCGTAGTTTTCGCCGCAATGGGCGTTCAGAAGGACGTTGCCGAGTACTTCCGCAAAAGTTTTGAGGAGAGCGGAGTTCTCTCAAGAGTTGTAATGCTTTTGAATCTGAGCAACGACCCTATCATCGAGCGTACCCTCACCCCGAGATGCGCGCTGACGGTCGCCGAGTACCTCGCCTTTGAGCTTGATATGCATATTCTCGTCATCATGACGGACATGACTTCATACGCCGAGGCGCTGCGCGAGTTCTCGTCCTCAAAGGGTGAGATCCCCGGCAGAAAGGGTTATCCCGGATATCTGTATTCCGACCTCGCCTCGCTTTACGAGAGAGCCGGCATGGTAAAGGGACACCAGGGCTCTGTAACCCAGATACCGATCCTGACAATGCCCAACGACGACATCACCCACCCGATACCCGACCTCACCGGCTACATCACCGAGGGTCAGATAGTGCTCGACCGCACGCTTCAGGGTCAGGGCTTATATCCGCCCGTAAGCGTATTGCCGTCGCTTTCGCGTCTTATGAAGGACGGTATAGGCGAGGGATACACCAGAGGCGACCACCAGCCGCTTGCCAATCAGCTTTTTGCCTCTTACGCAAGGGTTATAGACGCCAGAGCGCTCGCTTCGGTAATAGGCGAGGAGGAGCTGTCGCCGGTCGATAAAAAGTATATCGAGTTCGGCAAGCTGTTTGAGTCGCGGTTTGTAAACCAGGGCTTTACCGAGAACAGAAGCATCGAACAGAGCCTTGATTTGGGCTGGGAACTTCTTTCCACCCTGCCCAGAGCCGAGCTTGACCGTGTTGATGACGCGGTTCTCGATATTTACATCAAGGAGAAAAAGAAGGTGTAGCGATGGCTGTACAGGCAGTGCCTACCAAGGGCAATTTAATGAACGCTAAAAAGTCGCTTGCTCTTGCCAGAAACGGCTACGAGCTGCTTGACCGTAAGCGCAACATCCTTATCAGAGAGATGATGACGCTTATCGATCACGCCAACGCTATCCAGCAGCAGATCGACGGCGCGTATGAGGAGGCGTACTTCGCTCTTCAAACCGCAAACATCTCAAACGGCTTTTGCGACGATATATCAAAAGCTATCCCTATAGAGGACGGGCTTCATCTCGATTCGCGCAGCGTAATGGGCGTTGAGATACCGATCCTTACGATCGATGAAAGCGAAAACTGCAATTATCTTCATTACGGCACACGCACAACAAATTCCGCCGTTGACAAGACGTTTATTCTGTTCACCAAGGTGAAGACTCTCACGGTTGAGCTTGCCGAGATAGAAAACAGCGTTTACCGTCTTGCCGATTCGATAAAGAAAACGCAGAAGCGCGCCAACGCACTGAAAAATATAATGATTCCCCGCTTTGAGGAAACGGTGAAGTTTATCACCGACGCCCTTGACGAAAAGGACAGGGAAGAGTTCAGCCGCCTTAAGGTAATCAAGCGCAAAAAGCTCAGAGAAAGCGCCGACAGTTGAGTTGAATTTCAGACAGGAGGTAAACATACTTTCTGTCTGAATATTTTTCTTGCATTTGAAATGGTTTTTATATATAATGTAATTAACCGTTTATATTCATTTGAATCAAAGGAGGCTTAAATGAAAACCGCAGCTAAATTTATCAGCTTAACCATTATGCTTGTTATTATCGTATTCTCAATGCTTGCGTCAAATGCCGAGGTGATCGTTTATATCCGCGGAGACGCAAACAACGATACAGTCGTTTCGATAAAAGACGTCACCACCGTTCAGCGCGTTTATCGCTCAGCTTCAGGATGATCCCAACGGTGAAATAGCAAGGCGCGCCGGAGTTACCGTTAAAAACCGGCTGAGCGTTTCGGACGCTACGGCTATTCAGGCGTATCTTGCCGAGTTTGAAAACACTTATAAAATCGGAAAAGAGGTTCATTACGATCCGTACGAGCTTCCGGTCATTTCGTAATCTATCGTGTAAAAATCTCGTAAAAAACTATTGACAACAGCATTGATGCGTTGTATAATATTCTGGTGAATTTCACACGCTGATGTTGTCGGCAGGGTGGCAGATGGTTCTGTTTTTCGCCGATAAAACAAAACACAGCGGAGGTTAAAACCTAAGGAGGAAAATAAAATGGCAGTAGTTTCTATGAAACAGCTTCTGGAGGCCGGCGTACACTTCGGTCACCAGACCAGAAGATGGAACCCTAAAGCTTCGTAAGAGAGCTTTCCGCCGAGGGCAAGAACGTTCTGTTCGTAGGCACCAAGAAGCAGGCTCAGGAGTCCGTTAAGGAAGAGGCCGAGCGTGCAGGCGCTTACTATGTAAACGCAAGATGGCTGGGCGGCATGCTCACCAACTTCGCTACGATCCGCAGAAGAATCGCCCGCTTAAAGCAGCTCCGCGCTATGCAGGAGGACGGCACATTCGATTTGCTTCCCAAGAAGGAAGTTATCAAGCTCAACCTTGAGATCGAAAAGCTCGAGAAGTTCATGGGCGGTATCAAGGACATGACTCAGATGCCCGGCGCTCTGTTTATTGTTGACCCCAGAAAAGAAAGAATCGCGGTTTCCGAGGCTAAAAAGCTCAACATCCCGATCGTCGCTATTGTTGACACCAACTGCGATCCCGACGAGATCGACTATGTTATCCCCGGCAATGACGACGCAATCCGCGCCGTTAAGCTGATTGCAGGCGCTATGGCTAACGCTATAATCGAAGGCAAAGAGGGTCAGATGGGCGCTGCAGCTGCAGAGGAGCCCGAGGAAGAGACAGCCGAAGAGGCTTGATCTACCGAAATAAACAACTACTATCGAAAGGATGTTATTATAATGGCAGCATTTACAGCTCAGGACGTAAAAGCACTGAGAGAAAAGACAGGCTGCGGCATGATGGACTGCAAAAAGGCACTCACTCAGGCTGACGGCGATATGGACAAGGCTATTGACTTTCTGAGAGAGCAGGGCCTTGCAAAGCAGGCTAAAAAGGCAAGCAGAATTGCCGCTGAGGGCGTTGCGTACGCCACCACCACCGACGACAACAGCGTAGGCGTTGTTATCGAGGTTAACGCCGAGACAGACTTCGTTGCCAAGAACGATTCCTTCATGGAGTTCGTTAAGGCTTGCGCTAACACAGTTATTAAGGAAAACCCCGCTGACGTCGAGGCGCTCCTCGCTCTTAAGGCTGACGGTTCGGATCAGACCGTTGCCGAGATGCTTCAGGAGAAGGTTCTCACCATCGGTGAGAATATCCAGATCCGCCGTTTTGAGCGCATGGAAGGCGCTTGCGTAGCTTATGTTCACGCTGGCGGCAAGATCGGCGTTCTTGTTAACTTTGACACAGACCTCGCCGCTAAGCCCGAGTTTGTTGCTTACGGCAAGGACGTTGCAATGCAGATCGCGGCTCTTAACACCTCTTACCTCAACAGAGATGAGGTTCCCGCCGACGTTCTCGAGCATGAGAAGGAAGTTATGCGTCAGCAGGTTATCAACGAGGGTAAGCCCGCCGCTATCGCGGACAAGATCGTTATGGGTAAGATCAACAAGTACTACAAGGAGAACTGCCTTGTAGACCAGGAGTTTGTTAAGGACAGCAAGCTCACAGTAGGTCAGTACACCAAGAACACCGCTAAGGAGCTTGGCGGCAGCATCGAAATCAAAAAGTTCGTTCGCTTTGAAAAGGGCGAGGGCATTGAAAAGCGCCAGGACGATTTCGCCGCTGAAGTTGCTTCAATGGTTAAATAATTCTGAAAAAGAATTAAAAAGCGCCTGAGAGATCGGGCGCATATACGGAGACGTATCGAAGTGGTCATAACGGGACTGACTCGAAATCAGTTGTACCTCACGGTACCGTGGGTTCGAATCCCACCGTCTCCGCCAAAACAAAACGCCTTCGGGCGTTTTTTGTTTTGGCGAAAAGAGACGGCGGGATTCGAAGGCGACCGTGCCGAGCAAAGCGAGGTAAAAACAGTCCTGTGGACTGTTTTTAGGGAGAGCGTAGAAGAAACCAATAGCGGTGAAATACACCGCATAAAACGGCGCAGAGGGGATATTCCAAGCAAAACATACACCGTCTCCGCCAAAACAAAAACGCCTTCGGGCGTTTTTTGTTTTGGCGAAAAGAGACGGTGGGATTCGAAGGCGACCGTGCCGAGCAAAGCGAGGTAAAAACAGTCCGGCGGACTGTTTTTAGGGAGAGCGTAGAAGATGTTATGACGGTGATACACGCCGCAAAAAACGGCGCAGGGGGGATATCACAAGTAAAACAAACACCGTTTCCGCCGGAAACGCCGGAACTGACGTTCCGGCTCAGTGAATAGTGAATAAAGAATAATGAATAATGAATAGTTGTAACAGATGAACCTTTGGGACGTTTCTGTATTATTCGTTATTCGATATTCAATATTTTTTTATATTATAAACTTTTAAATCAATTATTTTCACATTAATTAAAAAAACACTTTACTTTAGTAACGTAATAATGTATAATATTTCTGTTCGTGTGCAGATATTTTGCGCAAAATGAAACAAATCATTATACGGAGGACATCATTATGAAAAAAATCATTGCTATGCTGCTTGTATGCGTGCTTGCGGTTTCACTGCTTGCAGGCTGCGGTTCATCGAGCAAATCAGACTGGGACACCATCAAGGACAAGGGTAAAATGGTAATCGGCATGACTATTTTTGAGCCGATGAACTACAAGACAGACGGCGGCGAGCTCACAGGCTTTGAGACCGAGTTTGCGAAAGCCGTTTGCGAGGAACTGGGCGTTGACGCCGATTTCCAGGAAATCAACTGGGACAACAAGGAGATCGAGCTCAGCTCCAAGAAGATCGACTGCATTTGGAACGGCATGACGATCACCGACGAAAGAAAAGAGAACATGAGCATTTCCGACCCTTACATGCAGAACAAGCAGGTAATGGTTACCAAAAAGGAAAACGTTGAGAAGTTCTCAACAAAAGACGGCGTTAAGGGCGCAAAGGTTACTGCCGAAGCCGGCTCAGCAGGTGAAGAGGTAGCAAAGGGCGACGATTTCTTTAAGGAAGCTAAGTATGTTCCCGCCGACGCTCAGACAAAGGCTCTGATGGAGGTTAAGGCTAATACTTCCGATATCGCTATCGTTGACTATGTTATGTCTATAGGCACGCTCAGAGAAGGCTCGGACTATTCAGACCTCGCTGTTATCGAATCCAAGTCATTCTCTCCCGAGGAGTACGGCGTTGCGTTCAGAAAAGACAGCGACACAACCAAAAAGGTAAACGAAGCAATGCAGAAGGTTGCCGACAGCGGTAAGCTTAAGGAGATCGCCGACAAGTACAATCTTACCGATCTGCTTCTTCTTAAATCCAAGTAATAGTTATGACTCAGTTTTTTGACGTGACCCTTCGGCTTCTTGAAGGGTTTAAAGAAAACTGCTTCCTGTTCGGAATGACGCTTCTCATGGCGCTTCCGCTGGGACTTATCATTTCCTTTGGCTCCATGTCAAAGTTTTTGCCGCTAAAGCTTTTGTGCAGAGCTTTTGTGTGGATAATCAGAGGAACGCCGTTGATTCTCCAGCTATTTGTCGTCTTTTATATTCCGCCAATGCTTACAAACGGAGATTTTTCGATCGATGACAGAATGACGGCTTCGCTTGTCGCCTTTGTGATCAACTACGCGGCATACTTTTCCGAGATATACCGCGGCGGAATCGAGAGTATTCCCAAAGGGCAGTATGAGGCAGGCTATGTGCTGGGCATGAAGAAAAGCCAGATATTCTTCAAGGTTGTGCTGCTTCAGGTTATCAAGCGCATTGTAGCGCCGATGAGTAATGAAATCATCACATTGATAAAGGATACCTCGCTCGCTCGCGTTATCCTTGTAGAGGATATTCTGAAATACGCCGAGGACTATACCCGCGTCAACGGACTTATCTGGCCTGTATTTTATTCGGGCGCGTTCTTCCTGTTGTTCTGCGGCATATTGACGCTTCTTTTCCGCTTTATAGAGAAAAAGCTCGATTATTACAAGGGTTAGGAGGCGCAGTATGGCATTTTTAGAGGTAAAAAATATCAAAAAAAGCTTCGGCAAAACCGAGGTGCTCAAGGACATCAGCTTTGAGCTTGAAAAGGGAGAGGTGCTTGCTATCATCGGCTCCTCGGGCTCGGGCAAAACCACGCTTTTGCGCTGCATAAACTTCCTTGAAACCGCTCAGTCTGGCATTGTTTCGGTCAACGGGAACGTACTGTTTGACGGCAGCGACCCGTCCAAGAAAAAGGATTCGGAGATCAGAAGAAACCGCCTGCATTTCGGCATGGTGTTTCAGCAGTTCAATCTGTTTCCCCAGTACACGGTGTTTGAAAACCTTGTGCTTGCTCCAAAGCTTTTGGCAAAGGAGAAAATCAAGGAACACGGCGAGTACATGGGCGCCTCAACCTATAAGGAAGCTCTTGAGAAAATAACCGAGGAAGCGGAGCAGCTTCTGGTAAAGGTCGGGCTTACCGAAAAGCGCGACGAATACCCCTGCAACCTCAGCGGCGGTCAGCAGCAGCGTGTGGCTATCGCGCGCGCTCTTGCGCTCAACCCCGACGTGCTCTGCTTTGACGAGCCGACCTCGGCGCTCGACCCCGAGCTTACGGGCGAGGTTCTGAACGTTATAAAGGGGCTAAAAAGCTCCGACAGTACAATGATTGTAGTTACGCATGAAATCAGCTTCGCGCGCGACGTAGCCGACAAGGTTATATTCATGGCTGACGGCGTTATCGAGGAAGAGGGAACACCTCAGCAGGTTATCGAGAACCCGCAAAGCCTGCGCACTCAGGCGTTTTTATCAAGATTCAATCAATATTCGGATTAATTACAAGACTGCTTGGAAAGCATTGCTTTTCAGGCGGTCTTTGTTTTTCGCCGTTTTGACAGAATATCTTATATATATATCTTGCAAATTGCCGATTTAAATGTTATAATACATTTAATTATGCAAAATGGAGTAGTAGGGTATTGATTTTTGTACCCGTGCTTTGGAAAGACGTGCGCTTATGAAATCAAAACTTATCGTTATCGAAGGGCTTGACGGCTCGGGCAAGGCTACGCAGACCAAGCTCCTTGCCGAAAAACTGAATACTTTGGGCTATTCTGTCAGACAGCTTGAGTTCCCCGATTACAACAGTCCTTCATCGGCGCTTGTTAAGATGTACCTGGGCGGCGAGTTTGGAAGCAATCCCGAGGACGTAAACGCCTACGCGGCTTCTGCTTTTTACGCCGTTGACCGCGCCGCGGGTTATCTCGGCGACTGGAAGCGCGATTGTGAGGGCGGAAAGGTTCTTCTCTGCGACCGCTACTGCACTTCTAACATTATTTATCAGATGTCAAAGGTTCCTGTGAGTGAGCGCGACTCCTTTATTGAGTGGCAGGCTGATTTTGAGTACGATAAGCTCGGGCTGCCGCGCCCCGATATGGTGATTTACCTTGACGTTGAGCCGTCTGTTTCACAAAAGCTTATGGAAAAGCGTTACGGCGGCGACAACAGCAAAAAGGATCTGCATGAGAACAATCTGCGTTTTCTGCTTTCCTGCCGCGAGAGCGCGCTTTATGCCGCCGAAAAATGCGGCTGGAATCTGATAAACTGCTGCGAAAACGGCGAAATCAGGTCTATTGAGGCGATAGCGCGGGATATTGAATCGCTTGTTGAAAGGGTTTTATGATAGATTTTAAACCGATAGGATTAGATAATATCGCGGAGTACTCAAAGTATTACGACGATAAAGAGGCTCTCGGCTGCGAAAGCAACTTTGTGAGCGGCTATATCTGGAGCGCGGAGTACAAGCTGCGCGCCGCAATA
>ONMK01000033.1 GCA_900318905.1 uncultured Eubacteriales bacterium
CGTCTGATTCGCGTATTGCCCTCCCGTGGCAACGGGCGGCGCAACAAATGAATTCGGAATTCGGAATGCGGAATTTCGGTCGTGCAGACAGCTTGCTCTGTTGGATACATTTTGTGCCCGACCGTATTTGTATATTATTCTTAATACTGATTTTTGTAGGGTCAGGTCTTGACCTGACCGCAGGTTGAGCAATAGACGTGTAACGGAAATATTTAATATATGCAGAACCCTTGCCGACAAATAATTCCGCATTCCGCATTCCGCATTCCGAATTAAATCAAGTTCCGCATTCCGAATTCCGCATTCTTCCGGCGCGTCTTGAAAACGCACTGCAACCGACAGGCTCCCCTGCGTAAAGGTCGCCTGCACCGCGCTGTCCTATCTCTAACAAATATTATCATCAATATTATCAATTCCCTAAGAACATATAGTTATTTTGTAATTATGGTAAAAATGGCTTAAACAGTGGCTTTTTACATAATTACAAAAATTTTCTTATTTTGTAATGATGGCGATAATACCGGTATGATAACAATATAATATACGCTGCAAGTATAAATAAATGCTTTTTCGTTCAGCGTACTATAATATAATATTGCTAAACGCTGATAACTTTTTCATCATTACAAAATAAGCTTTTGGTTTGTAATGATGTAAGAACCCGCATAAACACTGGGTTTTTCCCATAATTACAAAATAACTTTATGTTCTTGGGAATCATGGTAATCATGGGAATCTTGGTAATTATGCAGCGTTGTATTATTGCAATTACCTTTAAAGCATGTTAATATAATATCATCAAAACGCATGGAGGTAACTATGGCTTCTTCAAAAGAGTATTTGGACTACATTCTGGAACAGCTCAGCCCGCTTGACGAAATAACCTCGCGCCCGATGATGGGTGAGTACATCATCTATCACAAGGGCAAGGTAATCGGCGGAATCTATGACAACCGCTTCCTGTTGAAGCAGACAAAATCATCAAGGGAGCTTATGCCGGGCGCGCCGCTTGAGCTGCCTTATGAGGGCGCAAAGGAAATGCTGCTTGTAGAAAACGTTGAGGACGCGGAGCTTATGGAAAAGGTGCTCGGCGCAATGTATGACGAGTTGCCCGCCCCGAAGAAAAAGAAAAAGTGATACCGCAAAAAACAGCCCCCGACACGCCGTCGGGGGTCAGTTGGTTTAGATACTGATTTTTTCTACCGTATAGCCCTTGTCGCTGAGCAGCTTGACAATTCCGTCATCTCCCAGGAAATGCGCTGTTCCTACGGCAAAAAACACGGATTTTCCGTCCTTGATAAAGCTTTCCGCCTTTTCCGCCATCCCTGAGTTGCGGTCGGTGTACATTGCTTTTTTGTATTCTTTGACCGCGTTTTGCTGTTCGTCAGTCATACCGTCGTCAAGCTCTGTTTCGTCAAGAGCCAGCTCCTTAAGCTGAGCTTCATCTCCCGAAAGCCACGCCTTATACAGTTTATCAAGGCTTTCCTTTGTGGCGTTCGGCTCTTTGAAGAACGCATCAAATTGAAGATTGTACCATGTGTCGGAGAAATTGTTAGTCATCTCGATCTGAAACTCAATCGACTCAACCTCAATAACTTCCTTGTTTTTTTCTGAGGCGTAACTCAGCAGCAGGGTATCCATAGCCTTACTTGTGTCAATGCCGGACTTGTTTATTTCGTTTTGCGTTACCAGCTGGTTCCAGAACGAAGGATTATACAAATCGAACGCCGCGTTGTATTGCCCCGCGTCGGTAAGGTATTTAACGCATTTGTCGTAATTGTCGCCGCTGAGGTGATCCTTTATAGTGGTGCCGTCGGTAAGCAGCATGCTCTGCGCAACCTTTTGCTGACGTCCGAAGTCCGCTTGATAGGATAATACGTCCGCCTCAACAGCCAGCGCGTCGCAGCTGTCGACCTTTTCTTTCAGTTTGTTCATCACCTGATCGCTGCTGACGCCGCCTGCGTGAATGGTGCCGAACAGATAAACTGTATTGCCCTTTTCGCCCGTAATCTTCCAAAGCAGAGGATTTGGTGAAGATGTATCGGCGGCTTCGGTTGTTGCTGCGGCTGTTGTTTCAGCTGCGGAGCTTTCGGGCGCTGATGATTCTCCGCTCTGTCCGCAGCCCGTAAACAGCATTGCCGCCGACAGTGACAGCGCGGTGATAAATACAAACGGTTTTTTAATGCGCACTCAAAATATCCTTTCTTACAAGATGAGGGAACCATTTTGAGGCTCCCTCTGATTTTTATTTGTTCTTTACTACCTCGCGGATAACCTTGGCGATATGGGGCTGAGTAAGACCGAACTTGTCGAGCAGCTCCCACGCGGGGCCGCTGTAGCCGAACCTGTCCTGAACGCCTATGCGCGTAACCTTAACGGGGCACTCCTCGGTAACAACCTCGCTTACGGCGTCTGCAAGACCGCCGATAACGTTGTGCTCCTCTACGGTGATTATTCTGCCCGTTTCCTTAGCCGCCTTGATGATGATGTCGCGGTCGATGGGCTTGATGGTGTGGATATTGATAAGGCGGGCGGAGATCCCCTCAGCCTCAAGCTCCTTAACAGCTTTAAGCGCCTCGTTTACCACAAGACCGGTAGCTATAACGGCAACGTCGCTGCCCTCGTGAAGGGTAATGCCCTTGCCGAGCTCAAACTCATAGGTTTCGGGATCGTTGAAGCTGTCGATAGCCAGTCTGCCAAGACGGATATAAACGGGGCCGTCGTATTCGATAGCCGCCTTTGTAGCCGCCTTCATCTCCCAGTGGTCGGCAGGGTTGAGCACCATCATGTTGGGGATAGCGCGCATAATGCCTATGTCCTCAATGCACTGGTGGGTAGCGCCGTCCTCGCCGGTCGAAATGCCCGCGTGGCTTCCAGCAATCTTAACGTTGAGCTGGGGATAAGCCACCGAGTTCCTGATCTGCTCAAAGGCTCTGCCCGTAGCGAACATAGCGAACGAAGCCGCGACCGGGATCTTGCCCGAAGCCGCCATGCCTGCCGCTACGCCTATCATATTGCCCTCGGCAATGCCGCAGTTGAAGAAGCGGTCGGGATAAGCCTTCTGGAAAATACCTGTTTTTGTGGCTGCCGCAAGGTCCGCGTCAAATACCACTATATCCTTGTTTGTTTCGGCAAGCTCGCACAGAGCCTCGCCAAAGCTTTCTCTTGTAGCCTTTTTAACTGTTTCAGCCATCAGCACGCGCCCTCCAATCTGTCAAGTTCAGCCTGCAATTCGGCTGTAGCCTGCTCATACTGTTCTTTGTTAGGAGCTGTGCCGTGCCAGCCTACCTGGTTTTCCATGAACGATACGCCCTTGCCCTTGACGGTCTTGGAAAGAATAGCCGTGGGCTTGCCCTTGACGGTCTTGGCGAAATCAAGCGCGCTCTTTATCTGCTCAAAGTCGTGGCCGTTGATTTTAACTACCTCAAAGCCGAACGCCTCAAACTTTTTGTCGAGAGGCTCGATACCGGCAACGTCCTCAACAGTGCCGTCGATCTGCAGACCGTTCTGGTCGACAAACAGCACAAGGTTGTCAAGCTTGTTGTGAGAAGCAAACATAGCCGCCTCCCAAACCTGGCCTTCCTCGACCTCGCCGTCGCCGAGCACGGTATATACACGATAGTCTTTGTTGTCAAGCTTAGCCGCAAGCGCCATACCGCACGCGGCTGAAACGCCCTGACCGAGCGAACCTGTGCTCATATCCACGCCGGGAGTATTCTTCATGTCGGGGTGTCCCTGAAGCATAGCGCCCACATGACGGAGATTTGTAAGCTCGTCCCACTCAAAAAAGCCCTTTAAAGCCAAAACGGCATACAGGCTGGGGCAGCAGTGACCTTTAGAAAGTACAAAACGGTCGCGATCCTCCCAAGCGGGATCTTCGGGGTTGACATTCAGCTCCTTGAAATAGAGGTAGGTGAAAATGTCCGCGGCGGAAAGAGAGCCGCCCGGGTGACCTGATTTTGCGTGGTAAGTGCCGAGAATAGCGCCCATTCTTGCTTTTGTTGCAAGGATTTGAAGCTGCTTGATTTCTGAACTATCCATTTATCTAACCAATCCTTTCCTCAGCGCCCCAAAATTGCTCTTTGGGCACACTGATTCAACTATATATATTATACACTTTCCCGTTAAAATTTCAACAATCTTCGCGGCATAAAATTTTTTTGTAGTAAAATATCTAATAACGCACTTGAAACAATCAATAAATGTGTTATAATTTATAAAGTGATTTTATCAATAATTTCAATAAAGAATATTGAGGTGAAAGCCATGCTTTTGACAGCCGATGTAGGCAACACAAACATCAAGCTCGGCATTTTTGACGGAGATGTTTTGCGCTATAAACTGCGCTTTGCCACAAACGACAAGATGACCAGCGACGAGTTCGCGGTCGAGCTATATACGTTCTTTCAAATATACCGCATAGACTACAAAAAGATAGACGGAGCTATAATCAGCTCGGTTGTGCCCAAAGTCACCGATCCGCTCAGAGAGGCTATAGAGATAGTGACAAAGGTGCGCAGCCTTATTATCGGCCCCGGGCTTAAGTCGGGCATGGACTTGAAGATAGACCGCCCCGAAACTTTGGGAGGCGACATAGTATGCGGCTGTGTGGGCGCTTATGAAAAGTTCGGCGGCCCCGTTATCGTTATCTTTATGGGCACGGCAACGGTAATCGCCTATGTGGACGAGAATTGCGCCTACCACGGCGGAATAATCGCTCCGGGCGTCGGAATATCGCTTGACGCGCTCACAAGCCGGGGCGCTCTGCTTCCGGCTGTAGACTTGCAGGCTCCGAAAAAATCGATCTGCACCAACACCGTCGACTGTATCCGCTCGGGCGTTGTAAACGGCACAGCCTGTATGCTCGACGGCATGATAGACAGGTTTATTAAGGAAACAGGCAAGGAGTGTAAAATCATAGCCACAGGCGGCCTCGCGCCGAAAATGATCCGCAACTGCACACACCAAATTTCTTTTGAAGAAAATATAATCCTTGACGGGCTGAAAACTATTTATTACAGAAACAGGAAATAATGCGCTCTACCCGAAAGCAGGGAGAGCAGCAGGAGTTTATTTTATGAAAAAAGGAAAGATGAGATTAAACAAAAAGACCGAGAGATTGGCGGGGCTTGCTCTGATGACGGCTGTTATTATTGTGCTGCAGGTGTTTTCAACATACCTGACCAATGTCACGGCAAACCAGATCTCAATAACATTTGCGCTTGTTCCTATCGTTATAGGAGCGGCGCTGTACGGTGTGGGAGCGGGCGCTTACTTAGGCGCGGTGTTCAGTGCGACGGTGCTATTGCTGAGCGTATTCGGAATTGAAAAAAGCGGCGCGTTTTTGTTTTACGAGGTCAATCCGTTTTTGACCGCCTTGCTTATTATGCTCAAGGGAACCGCCGCAGGATTGGCTGCCGGACTTGTATATCGCGCGCTTGAAAAGAAAAACAAGGTTTTGGCTACATTCGCGGCTGCTGTAGTATCGCCTCTTGTCAATACCTTTATTTTTGTGTTCGGCCTTTTCTTATTCTTCCGCCCTGTATTCAACGAATGGGCAAAGAACGCCGACAGCAACGTGTTCCTGTATTTCTTCACCTTTGTAATAGGATTGAATTTTATAATTGAACTGCTGACAAACGTTATTCTCAGTCCTGTTATCGTCAGGATAGTTGATGTTGTAAGAAAGAATAAATCTTGAGCTATGAAGAATGAGATCCTTGAAATACTGACGTCGTCAAGTGAATATGTGTCGGGGCAGTCGCTTGCTCAAAGCCTCGGCGTAACGCGTCAGGCGGTCTGGAAGGAGATAAACGCCCTGAAAAAAAGGGGCTTTAAGATCGAGTCCGTACCCAACCGCGGCTATCGGCTCAGCTCAATGCCCGGATATCTTGTTGCCGCAGCCGTTAAGCGTGAAATGCGCACCGCTGTGATCGGCAGCGAGCTTATCGTTCTTGACTCTGTAGGCTCTACAAACGACTATTTAAAGCAGCTCGGCAACGGCGGCTGTAAAAACGGAACGGTCGTCGCCGCGCGCGAGCAGGTCGGGGGAAAGGGCAGGCTCGGCAGAGTTTGGACGAGCGTTAAGGACGAAAACGTGATGTTCTCGGTGCTGCTCCGCCCCAAAATGGCGCCGTCCGAGGTGTCGTGCGTCACTCCGCTTACGGGGCTTGCCGTGTGCAAGGCTCTAAGGGAGCTTACGGGGCTTGACTGCCGCATAAAATGGCCTAACGACGTTATTGTCGGCAGCAAAAAGCTCGTCGGTATCCTCACCGAGATGAGCGCCGAGTTTGACGCCGTTGAGTACATTGTGATAGGAACGGGTATAAACGTCAACCAGACGGAGTTCCCCGATGAAATAGCCGATAAAGCAACCTCAATAAAGCTTGAATCGGGCAAAGAGTTTGATAAAAACAAGCTGCTTGCCGCCGTGCTCAATCAAATGGAGCAGGAATTTATTAAAAGCGATCTGGAGTTTACCGGGGAAACGCTTAAGGAATACACCGAATTATGCGCCACAGTAGGTAAAACAGTCGGCTTTTACCGCGGAGGGAACAGGCTCAGCGGCACCGCCTCGGGAGTTGCCGAAAACGGCGAGCTTATGGTAACGCTTCCCGACGGCTCCGAAATAAGAATAAACTCGGGCGAGGTAACCGCTCAGGGGATATACTAATCGCATAACAAAAAGGACGCGGATTTTACTCTGCGTCCTTTTCATCTGAAAAATTATCAGTCGATTTCAACAACGACCTTTTCATCATTGCGGATAGCGACTGTGCGGGCAATGGTGCGGATAGCCTTGGCGATCCTGCCCTTTTTGCCGATGATCCTGCCCATATCCGGCTCTGCAACGTGAATGTGATATGTCACGGTGCCGTCCTCGGCGGGCTCGTCCTTATCAACGCTTACCGCGTCGGGCTCGTCAACAAGTCCCTTTGCAATAATCGCGAGTAATTCCTGCATTTCGGTATCCTCCGCGATTATTCGATAACGCCGTTCTTCTTAAGAAGAGCCTTGACTGTGTCGGTGGGCTGAGCGCCGTTGGCGATCCACTTCTTAACAGCTTCCGCGTCAACCTTGAACTCGCTGGGGTTCTTAAGGATATCGTATGTGCCGATCTCCTCAATGAAACGGCCGTTTCTGGGGTATCTTGAATCCGCAACTACAACTCTGTAGTAGGGAGCTTTCTTTGAACCCATTCTTCTAAGTCTGATTTTTACTGCCATAATTTACACCTCATAAAAATTTTTTGTAGATTTATATTCACCAATTGCTTGGAGAACCTGCTTTTTGGATTTGGAATGTGGAATTTCGGCAACGTGACGTTGCATCCAAAGCCGCGAATCTAATGTTTGTGCGACAGAAAACTTCCGTTCCCGCGAGAAATGATGCGCCGTTGCAGAAACCTTTTTGTTATTACAATTTATCCAAAGGCGCGCTTCCTGCCGCGTGGCGGCTAGAAGGGCATTCCGCCGCCCATTCCGCCCATTCCGTCCATAGGCATTCCGCCCAGTCCGGGGAGCATCATTTTCTTTTTGCGCTTGCCTTTTTTGCCGCCCTTGTTCATCTGCTTTATCATCTTCTGCATCTGGTCGAGCTGCTTGATAAGGCGGTTGACTTCCTCAACGGTCCTGCCCGAGCCCGCGGCTATCCTGCGCTTGCGCGAGGGATTCATAAGGCTTGGGTTCTCCCTTTCCTCGGGAGTCATCGAGAGGATGATAGCCTGCAGCCAGTCGATTTGTCTGTCATTTATGTCAACGTTGTCAAGCTGCTTGCCTACGCCCGGGAGCTTTGAAAGGATGCCCTTCAGCGGCCCCATCTTTTTTATCTGTTCAAACTGACCGAGCAGGTCGTTGAAATCAAAGCGGTTAGCCATGATTTTCTCGGCCATTTTTTCGGCTTCCTTCTGGTCGAGCTTGTTCTGCGCGTCCTCAATAAGGGTAAGCACGTCGCCCATGCCCAGAATACGGCTTGCCATTCGGTCGGGGTGGAACACCTCAAGGTCGTCAAGCTTTTCGCCCGTACCGGCAAACTTGATGGGCTTTCCCGTAACTGCCTTTACCGACAGCGCGGCGCCGCCCCGGGTGTCGCCGTCGAGCTTGGTAAGGATAACGCCCGTGACCTCAAGCAGCTCGTTGAAGCTTTTTGCCACGTTTACGGCGTCCTGACCTGTCATAGAGTCTATTACAAGCAAAATCTCGTCTGGGTTTACCTCGCCCTTGATGTCCTTAAGCTCGTTCATCAGGACTTCGTCAATGTGCAGACGGCCTGCGGTATCGAGGATAACGATGTCGTTGCCGTAATCCTTTGCGTGCCTAACCGCCTCTTTGGCGATTTTAACGGGGTTTTCGGTGCCCATCTCAAATACCGGAACGCCCGCCTTTTCGCCGACTACCTTCAACTGGTCGATAGCCGCGGGGCGGTAGATGTCGCAGGCGACAAGCAGCGGCCTGCGGTTCTGCGTTTCCTTCAGCATTTTCGCGAGCTTTGCCGAATGGGTAGTTTTACCGGAGCCCTGCAAGCCGCACATCATAATGACAGTAGGCGGCTTTGAGGCAAACTCAAGGCGCGCGCTTTCGCCGCCCATAAGGTTTGTAAGCTCCTCGTTTACTATTTTAATGACCATCTGCGCCGGAGTCAGGCTTTCCATAACGTCCTGACCGACCGCGCGCTCGGTGACCTTGTTGGTAAAATCCTTGGCAACCTTGTAGTTTACGTCCGCTTCAAGCAGCGCAAGACGCACCTCGCGCATTGCCTCCTTAACGTCGCTCTCACTGAGCTTGCCCTTGTTTTTCAGCTTTTTAAACGCTCTGCCCAGCTTGTCAGCAAGTCCTTCAAATGCCATAAAAACCTCTTATTCTTTAAGTCCGCCCGCAAGCGCGCTTATTTGCGCGGCAAGCCCGGCGGTGTTTTTGTCCGATGATTTTTCCGCGATCTCATCCGCAAGCCCGGCTATTTTGTTAAGCCCGTCCTCAACCTCGCGGAAGCGGCGCATAAGCCCCAGCTTCTTTTCAAAGTCAAAAAGCTGCGCTTCGCCTCGCTTTACGCTGTCGCGCACGCCCTGGCGCGTTATTCCGCAGCGGTCGGCTACCTCGGCAAGCGAAAGATCGTCGTTGTAGTAAAGGTCGATAGTCTGCCTGACTCCCGGCTTTAACAGCTCTCCGTAAAAATCGAGCAGCAGCGAAACCTCAATGTTTTTCTCCATTGTTACAGCTCTCCTTATTGTTTGGGTGTAAAGAAAAAAGCTGTACACCTTGGCTATTATATACTATTTAGGTTAAGTTGTCAAGCAATTTGGGTTTTTTATTTTTCAACGCCGCAAAGCAAGCGCTAAAGGGCTAATTTGCGGGGCAAGAATTACAAAGGTTAACAAAAAACCGCCCCTCAAATTGTGCGTTTATACAAAAATGTGAAAATCCAACAGTTTTTTAAAAAAATACATGAAAATATGGTTAAAATATGCTATAATTATAAACTAAAGAAATAATGAGGAGTCATGCGCAACGGAACACATAATAAATATCGACAGAATGGAAAACGCTGTGGCGCTGTTCGGCAGCTTTGACAGCAATATAAAGCTTATTGAGCGCGAGTTCGGCGTGAAAATAACCTGCCGCGGAAGCGAGCTTAAAATCGCCGGAGACGCCGAGCAGGCGGCAAAGGCAACAACGGTCATCGAAAGCCTGCTGCAGTTTTTGAGCAGGGGCGAGGCTTTGTCCGACCAGAACGTGCGCTACTGCATCTCGCTTGTCAATTCGGGAAGCGAGGATAAAATAGAGGAGCTTGCGGGCGACTGCATCTGCATCACCTCAAAGGGCAAGCCCATCAAACCCAAAACTATCGGGCAAAAGCGCTACTGCAATCTTATAGCAAAAAACACCGTTACCATAGGCGTAGGTCCTGCCGGTACGGGCAAAACCTATCTTGCCGTGGCAATGGCGGTGACGGCTTTCCGCAGCAAGCAGGTAAACCGCATAATCCTTACGCGCCCCGCTGTTGAGGCAGGCGAAAAATTAGGTTTCCTCCCGGGCGATCTGCAGAGCAAGGTGGACCCTTACCTTCGCCCGCTTTATGACGCTCTTTTTGACATGCTGGGCGCCGAGACCTACCAGAAGTATGTCGAGCGCGGCAATATCGAGGTCGCTCCCTTGGCTTATATGCGCGGCAGAACGCTTGACGACAGCTTTATTATTCTCGACGAGGCTCAGAACACCACGCGCGAGCAGATGAAAATGTTTTTGACGCGCCTGGGCTTCAACTCAAAAATGGTGATCACGGGCGACATCACTCAAATTGACCTGCCCTCGGGTGCAAGAAGCGGACTGAAGGACTGCATGAAGATCCTTAAAAACATTGAGGGTATCGGCCACTGCTACTTTGATGAAAAGGACGTTGTGCGCCACAAGCTGGTTCAGGACATCATCAGGGCATACGCAAAATATGACTCAAATCCGAAACGCTGATTTTTACATTTAACATTTATATCTTGAAAAACTATAGAAAAGGGTGGTATTATGGCAGACAAAATTCGAGTAGTAATTACAAACAAACAAAAGACCGTTAAAATTCCTACGGGTATCCGTATGCTTGTGCGCCGCTGCTGCAACGCGGTTCTGCAGCTCGAGAAGTTTGAGGGGCCGGCGGAGATAAGCGTTACCTTTACCGATAACGTTGGTATACGCGAGCTTAACAAGCAGTACCGCGACAAGGACATCGAAACCGACGTTCTTTCATTCCCGATGGGCGAAAACGGCGTTTATGACATTGATATGGAAACCGGCGCAAAGATTTTGGGCGATGTTGTTATTTCCGTTGAAAAGGCGCGCGACCAGGCTGAGCTTTACGGCCACAGCTTCCAGCGCGAGATAGGCTATCTTACCGCTCACAGCGTGCTTCATCTGCTTGGCTACGACCACGTCGAAAAGCTTGAAAAGGTAAGAATGAGAGAAAAAGAAGAGCTTGTTATGGAGCAGCTCGGTCTGCCCGCGTCATCAAGCTATATCGTTGACAAGGTGTAAATGAAAAAACAGCTTCTCAGCTTTTGGTACGCAATTTACGGTATTTTGGGCGCGCTGAAAACCGAGGCGCACCTGCGCTTTCATATCGTCGCGGCGGTTTTTGCGCTTGTGTTCGCGGGTATCTGCGGATTTTCGGTTGAGCGCTTCGCGATATTGACGGTGCTTATCGGCGCTGTCATAGCGCTTGAGCTCGTCAACACCTCGATCGAGCACGCCTGCAACTCGGTAACAAGGGAATATAACGCCCAGATAAAGCTTGCAAAGGACTTGGCGGCGGCAGCGGTGCTTGTTATGGCGGCTGCTGCTATAGCGGTCGCGGCGCTGTTCTTTATCAACGCCGAATCGTGGAACAACATGCGCTCGTTTTTCGCTGCGTATCCGCTTTCGGCTGTTGTGCTCGCTATCCTTGCCCTGCTGTCGGCGGCGTTTATCGCGTTTTACGGTAAGAAGAAAAAATAATCAAAAGGGGACGCGCAATACGTCCTCTTTTATGTAGTGGGAGATTATATGAATCAAAACGATAAATCCGCTTTTGTCGCAATAGTCGGCAGACCGAATGTGGGCAAAAGCTCAATACTAAACCGCCTGCTGGGGCAGAAAATAGCTATTGTATCGTCAAAGCCACAGACAACCCGCAACCGAATTACGGGCGTGCTGACCGAGGGCGAGTACCAGCTTGTGTTCTTTGACACGCCCGGTATGCACAAGCCGAAAAACACCCTCGGCAAGTACATGGTGCGTTCGGTAAACGAGAGCGTCGGCGGTGTTGACTGCTGTATGCTTGTTGTTGAGGCCGACCGCGAGCCGGGGCAGACCGAGCTCGACCTGATAGGCAAGTTCAAGGCGCTCGATATGCCCGCTATCCTTGCTATCAATAAAATCGACATGATAAAAGAAAAGGACGTGCTGATGAAGCAGATCCTCGCTTATACTCAGCTCTACGACTTCGAGGCTGTAGTGCCCGTGAGCGCTCAGGACGGCAGCGGCATGGACGAGCTGCTTGACGAGCTTAAAAAGCAGGCGGGCGAGGGCGGTCACTTCTTTGACGACGACACCCTTACCGACCAGCCCGAGCGCGTAATCGTGGCGGAGATAATCCGTGAAAAAATTCTGCGCCTGTGCGACAAGGAGATACCTCACGGCACGGCTGTGCTCATCGAGCGGATGAAAACGCGCGGCAGCGGCATCCTCGACATCGACGCCACGATCTTTTGCGAGCGCGAAACGCACAAGCGCATTATAATAGGCAAAAACGGCGCGATGCTCAAAAAGATAAGCACCTTCGCAAGGCAGGATATCGAGAGGTTCTTCGACTGCAAGGTGTTTTTGCAGACATGGGTAAAGGTCAAGGAGGACTGGCGCAACCGAGCCCAGCTCGTGCAGAATTTCGGATATAACGAAAAGGACTTTGATTAATCAACATGACATTGCCTGTTAGGAAAAAGCTTCGTCTTGAAAACTATGACTATTCATCTGACGGATATTATTTCGTTACAATTTGTACCCATAATAGAGAGAAACTGTTTGGCAAAATAACAAATGATAATAATACGGTTGAGTTAAACCCTGCCGGAAAAATCGTGGATTATCATATCAGAAATATTGAAAAGCATTACGAAAACATCAGAATAGATAAATATACAGTAATGCCCAATCATATACATCTGATTGTTGTTATCGGATGTAACTTTGAACTGAATAGTACGCGAAATCCAAATCTTTCATACATTATCGGATTGTTCAAATCTGGAGTTACGAAAGAGATAGGTAAATCTGTCTGGCAAAAAAGGTTTCATGACCATGTAATCCGTAATGAAAAAACATATTTGAAAATATGGGAATATATTGATACAAATCCGTTGAAATGGAAGCAGGATATATTCTATGTGGATTAATCAATGTAGAATCCGATATACATATCCCGCTTGTAGGGCACGGTCTTGACCGTGCCGCGGGCGGTGAACCAAACGTTTAGTGCTTAACCAGCGGTCAGGTCAAGACCTGACCCTACAAAT